>NZ_JBHXTO010000246.1:0-7714 GCF_042677425.1 Streptomyces sp. NPDC127119
CATCAGGGGCGCGGGGAACGGCGCGATCAGCCCCCACCGGCCGGCACACGATGAACGACCCGCGCGGAGCGCTACGCCGCGGTCGTCTGGCTCGTCACGGATATGCGGGCCAGCAGCTCCTCGTAAGCCGCGCGGTCGAACTCCCCGGCCACCGGGGCCAGTACCGTCGCCGCGGACAGCGCGACCGCCCGTGCCAGGCGGTCCGGCCACGGCAGTTTCTCCACCAGGCCCGACAGCAGGCCCGCGACCGCGGAGTCCCCGGCGCCCGTCGGATTGCCGCGGACCGGCCGGGGCGGGGCCGCGCGCCAGTCGCCCTCGGGTGTGCGGGCCAGCAGCCCCTCCGCGCCGAGGGACGCCACCACCGCGTGCGCCCCGCGCCGGCGCGCGTCACGCGTGGCCTGCGACGGGTCGTGCGAACCGGTCAGCTCGGCCAGTTCGTCCGCGTTCGGCTTGACGACGTCGGGGCGGGCCGCGATGCCCCGCCGCAACGGCTCCCCGCTGGTGTCGAGCAGCACCGGAACCGCCAACGCCCGAGCGGTGCGCACGAGTTGGGCGTACGCACCGACCGGCACCCCGGGCGGCAGGCTGCCGCACAGGGCCACCGCGGAGCAGGACCGCAGCAGAACCTCGTACGTCTCCTGGAAGTCGGCCCACTCGGCTGGGGTGATCTCCGGGCCCGGTTCGTTGAGCTGAGTCGTGTCACCGGTCGTCGTGTCGGCCACCGCGATCGTGCGGCGGGTCGGGCCGCTCACCGGGACCAGCGCGTCGACGACATCCGGTGTCCGCGCGAGCCCGGCCCGCAGGGCCCGCCCGGTGACGCCGCCCACGAAGCCCGTCACGGTCACGTCGTGGCCGAGGGCCGCGAGCACCCGGGCCACGTTCAGGCCCTTCCCGCCGGGCCGTTCGGTCATCTCGTCGACCCGGTGGGACGTGTGGGGCCGCAACTCCCGTACGCGGTACGTGATGTCGAGAGCGGTGTTCAGCGTGACCGTGAGAATCACCTGGGCCTGCCTCCCTCGATGTGGACGCGCTCGCCTGGTGTGCGCGCGGGTGCCACGGGTGTGCTCGTCCGAAAGTCCGATCATGCCAAAGGCAACGGCGGTCGGCCCAGCCCCCGGCTCAGGCGGTCTGAGGTTCGACCAGCCATGCGCCCCGGCGCATCACACCCTTGACCTCGAAAGCGGAGTCCAGGACCACCAGGTCGGCGTCCTTGCCCGGCTCCAGCGAACCCACCCGGTCGTACAGGCCCAACTGCCGTGCCGGATTGGCGGAGATGGCCGCGACGACGTCCTCGACGGGCAGCCGGTCCACGGTCACCGCGCGCTTGAAGGCCCGGTCCAGGGTGAGCGTGGAGCCCGCGATCGAGCCGCCCTCCACCAGCCGTGCCACGCCGTCCGCGACCTCGACCTCCAGCGGGCCGAGCATGTAACGGCCGTCGCCGAAGCCCGCCGCGTCCATCGCGTCGGTGATGAACGCCACCCGCCCGCCGCCCGCGTGATGGAACGCCAACTGCAGGGAGGCCGGGTGGAGATGGACGCCGTCGTTGATCAGCTCGACGGTGATCCGCTCGTCCTCCAGCAGGGCCGCGATCGGGCCCGGGGTGCGGTGGCCGAGCACGGGCATCGCGTTGAACAGGTGCGTCGCCACGGTCGCACCCGCGTCGATGGCCTCCACCGTCTGTTCGTACGTGGCGTCCGTGTGCCCGATCGCCGCGATGACACCGTGCTCGACGAGCAGGCGTACGGAGTCGATGCCGCCCGGCAGTTCGGTGGCGAGGGTGACCATACGGGCCTGGCCGCGCGCCGCGTCGATCAGCTTGCGGACCTCCGACGGGTCGGGGTCGCGCAGCAGCTTCTCGGAGTGCGCTCCCTTGCGGCACGGGGAGATGAACGGGCCCTCGAAGTGGACGCCCGCGATGTCGCCCTGCTCGGCCAGTTCGGAGAGCAGTCCCGCGCGCTGGGCCAGACCGTCCATGTCGCCGGTGACCGTGGAGGCGACGAGGGTCGTCGTGCCGTGCGCGCGGTGGGTGCGGATGCCCTTGAGGATCTCCTCGACCGTGCCCGAGGTGAAGGAGGCTCCGCCGCCGCCGTGGTTGTGCATGTCCACGAAGCCGGGGACCACGTAGTGGTTGCGCAGGTCCACCGTGGGGGTGCCCTCGGGAGCGCTCCCGGCGATGCGGGTGCCGTCGATGATCACGCGGCCGTCGGGCACGCTGCCGGTGGGGAGAACCACGGTCGCACCGGTGAGGATCGTCGGGTGCGGGCCGGTCGGAGACATGCGCTCAGTGGTCATCGGGCGGATACCTCCGAAGTGGTGGCCAGCAGGTCCCAGGCGAGGAGGCCCGCGCCGAGGCAGCCGGCCGTGTCTCCGAGTGCCGCGGGGACGATGGACGGCAGTTTCTGGAAGGTGACGCGCCGCTCGACCGCGGCCCGCAGTGGTGTGAACAAGGTTTCCCCCGCCTCGGCGAGACCGCCACCGATGATCAGGATGCGCGGGTCCAGCAGAGTGAGCGCGGTGACGAGTCCGTCGGCGAGCGCGTCCACCGCGTCCTGCCAGACCGCCCGCGCGCGGGGGTCGCCGGAGTCGACGGCCTTCGCGCAGTCCGCCGCGTCCGCGTCCCGGTCGCCGGAGGCCTCGGCCCATGCCTCGCTGACCGCGGCGGCCGACGCGTACCGCTCCAGACAGCCGTGCTGCCCGCACGGACAGGGGGCGCCCCCGGGGCGTACGACGACATGGCCGATCTCGCCCGCGAAACCGTGCGCGCCCGCCTCCACCCGGCCGTCGATACCGATCGCGCCGGCGATGCCCGTGCCCAGCGGGACGAACAGGAAGCGGTCCGCTCCCCGGCCGGCGCCGATCCGGCCCTCGGCGAGGCCACCGGTGCGTACGTCGTGGCCGAGGGCGACCGGTGCCCCGTACAACCGTTCGCTGAGGAGCTTGCGCAGCGGTACGTCGCGCCAGCCGAGGTTGGCCGCGTAGGCGGCGATGCCGCGGTCGGCGTCCACGATGCCGGGGACGGCGACGCCCGCCGCCGCCGCAGGCTCGCCGAGGTGCTCCTCGCCGTGCGCGCGCAGCTCGGCGGCGAAGGCGAGGATCGACTCGACGACCGAGTCCGGGCCGCGCTCCCGGCCCGTCGAGCGGCGGGCCCGGTGCAGCAGCTCGCCGTCCGCCCCCACGAGGGCGGCCTTCATTCCGGTGCCGCCCACATCCAGGGCGATGACGTGTCTCACACGTACAGTGTCGCCCCTTACCCCGTGAGAGGTCTAGTCCACTCACGTGGTGTAGACCTTAGAGCGAAAATTGCGATTCGAAAGTTTGGGATCGCATGAGCGAATCGGTGTGATACGCGGGCACTTGGGCACGCGGACGCCCGGGTGCGCTCATCGGACGAACAGGGTTGGGGACGGCTGTAGTGCAGCGGCGAGTGACAAGTCTGATCGCGGTGGCGTCCGCACTGGGTGTGACCGCGGCCCTCGGAGGCTGCGGAAGTTCCGCCGGGTCCGGGGACGTCACACTGAAACTCGTGGCGGCCGACTACGGCGACTCCAAGGCGAACAGCTCACAGAAGTACTGGGACGAACTGACCCAGGCCTATGAGGCGAAGCACGCCGGCGTCGACATCCAGGTCAGCGTCTACTCCTGGAACGACGTGGACGCCAAGGTCAAGGCCATGGTCGACGCGGGCACCCCGCCCGACCTGGCGCAGGTCGGCGCGTACGCCGACTACGCCGACGCGGGGGAGCTCTACCGCGCGGGCGACGTGCTCTCCATAGACACCCAGGCCGACTTCGTGTCGCAGCTGTCCGCGGCGGGGGAGATAAACCGGACGCAGTACGGCATGCCGTTCGCCTCCTCCACCCGGCTGCTCTTCTACAACAAGACCCTCTTCGCCGACGCCGGCCTCACCCCGCCGGAGAGCTGGAGCGACCTCGCCTCCGACGCGGCGGCCCTCAAGGCCAAGGGCGTGAAGTACCCGTACGCGCTGCCGCTGGGGCCGGAGGAGGCGCAGGCCGAGACCCTGATGTGGCTGCTCAGCGGCGGCGACGGGTACACCGACACGGTCGGTTCCTACAGCCTCGACTCCCCGCAGAACATCGACACCTTCACCTGGCTCAAGGAGGAGCTCGTCGACAAGGGCCTCACCGGGCCCGTCGCGCCCGCGAAGCTCAACCGCGCGGACGCCTTCGCGGCGTTCACGCGCGGCGAGGTCGGCATGCTCAACGGCCACCCGACGCTGATGCAGGCCGCCGCGGCGAAGGGCGTGAAGTTCGGCATGGTGCCCATGCCCGGCGCCAAGGGGCGTTCCAAGGCCACGATGGGTGTCGCCGACTGGATGATGGCGTTCAAGAAGAACGGGCACGCGCAGCAGATCGGGGAATTCCTCGACTACGTGTACAGCGACGAGAACGTCCTTGAGTTCTCCCACGAGTACGACCTGCTGCCCGTGACGACGTCCGCGTCCGAGGCGATGGCCCTCGACAAGGACGACGCCGACCTCGTCGACTTCCTCGGTGAGCTGCCCAACGCCGAGCTGTATCCCGTGGGGCAGACGTCCTGGTCCGCGGTCAGCGCGGACATCAAGCAGCGGATCGGTGAGGCGGTGAGTCCGGAGGGGGATCCGGGGGCCGTGCTGGGGCAGTTGCAGCGGGCTGCTTCCGCCGCCCAGAACGCGGGCTGACTCCGTCGGGTGCGGGGATGGGTGGGTGCGGGCCCGGTGGGGGCTGGTCGCGCCGTTCCCCGCGCCCCTTGGGGGCTGCGCCCCCTGAAAGACAAAAGACTGCGCCGTTGCCCGTGCCCCCGGAGGGGTGGGGCAGCGGTTAGCTTGTCGGTATGGGCATGGGTGATGAAGGGCTGACCGCGCAGGAGCGGGATGTGCTTGCGTTGGAGGGGCGGGGGTGGGAGTCGCCCGGGGCCAAGGAGCGGGCTGTTCGGGAGGAGCTGGGGATGGCCCCGGTTCGCTACTACCAGTTGCTGAACGCCCTGCTGGACGCGGAGCGGGCCCTCGCGTACGACCCGGTGACGGTCAACCGCCTGCGGCGCGTCCGCGAGGTACGCAGAAGCGAGCGCGAGGCATGAGACGCCACCTCGGCGGATAGGGTCGCAGCATGGCCAGTCACCCCGACCCATCGTCGCCGCCGAGCCCCGTGACCACGGCGGGCCGAGACGGCCTCGCCGCCATCCTCGCGCGGCCCCACAAGGCTGTCCTCGCCTTCGACTTCGACGGCACGCTCGCGCCGATCGTCCCCGACCCCGAACAGGCCCGCGCCCACCCGGACGCCGTACCGGCCCTGGCGGCGCTGGCCCCGAAGGTGGCGTCGGTGGCCGTCGTCACCGGCAGGCCGGCGTCGGTCGCCGTGCGGTACGGCGGCTTCGCCGGGGTCCCTGGCCTGGACCACCTCGTCGTGCTCGGCCACTACGGGGCGGAGCGCTGGGACGCGGTCACCGGTACGGTCCGGGCCCCCGCGCCGCACCCCGGCGTCGCCGCCGCCCGCGCCGAACTGCCCGGCTTCCTCGACGGCATCGGCGCCTGGCAGGGCAGCTGGATCGAGGAGAAGGGCAGGGCCGTCGCGGTCCACACCCGCCGGGCCCAGGACCCGCAGGCCGCCTTCGAGGCACTGCGCGAACCGCTGGCCCGGCTGGCCCAGAAGCACGGCCTGATCGTCGAACCGGGGCGGCTGGTCCTGGAGTTGCGTCCGGCGGGCATGGACAAGGGCGTCGCCCTAGGCGAGTACGTGCGCGAGGTCGGCGCCGAGTCCGTCATGTACGTCGGCGACGACCTCGGCGACCTGCCGGCCTTCGCCGCCGTGGAAAAACTCCGCTCCGACGGCATCCCGGGCCTCCTGATCTGCAGCGGCAGCAACGAGGTGACGGAACTGACCGACCGCGCAGACCTGGTGGTGGACGGCCCGGAGGGCGTCACCCGACTGCTCACGGCCCTGGCCACCCACTTGGCACCGCCCCGCTAGGGGCGCAGCCCCCAAAGGGCGCAGCCCTTGAGAGGCGCGGGGAACGGCGCAGTCTTTTGTCTTTCAGGGGGCGCAGCCCCCAAGGGGCGCGGGGAACTGCGCGACCAGCCCCCACCGAACCCGCAGCTCACCACGACCCGGCGTCAGCCAACCGCCCCCGCGGAGCGCAGCGCGTGCAACTGGTCGAGAAACCACTGCGCCGGAGGCAACGCGGTGGCGGCAACAGCCAACCGCTTGGTCCGCTCGGCCCGCTCGGCAAGAGGCACCGTCAACGCCTCGTGCAACGCATCCGCGGTGGACGAGACGTCGTACGGGTTCACGACAACCGCGTCCTCGCCCAACTCCTCGTACGCCCCCGCCTCCCGCGACAGCACCAGCACGCACCCGTCGTCGGACACGACAGGCACCTCCTTCGCGACGAGGTTCATGCCGTCGCGGATGGGGTTCACGAGGGCCACGTCGGCCAGCCGGTACGCCGCGAGCGAGCGCGCGAAGTCGTCCTTCACGTGCAGCACGACCGGCGTCCAGTCCGCCGTCCCGTACACGGAGTTGATCTCGTCGGCGACCCGCTGCACCTCGGCCGTGTAGTCGCGGTACACCGCCAGGTCCTGCCGCGACGGGTACGCGAACGCCACGTGCACCACCCGCTCGCGCCACTCGGGCCGGTCGTCCAGCAGCTGCCGGTACGCCAGCAGGCCGCGCACGATGTTCTTGGACAGTTCGGTCCGGTCCACCCGGACGATGGTCCTGCGGGCGCTGCCGTCGGGCGCGGTGCCGATCTGCTCGCGCAGCGCGGCCATCCGCTCGTCGACGTCCGCGCGGTGCGAGCGCTCGCGCAGGAAGTTCGCGTCGGCGCCGAGCCCGTGCACGCCGATCTGCGTGTCCGGGTCGAAGTCGTCCCCCAGCACGGCCCGGCAGCACTCCGTGAACGCGTCCGCCCACCGCCGGGTGAGGAACGCGGCCCGGTCGGCGCCGAGGATGCCGTCGAGGACCTTCGCCGCGATGTCGTCCGGGAGGAGCCGGAAGTAGTCCGGCGGGGCCCACGGGGTGTGCGAGAAGTGCCCGATCCGCAGATCGGGACGGAGCTCGCGGAGCATCCGCGGCACGAGCGTCAGGTGGTAGTCCTGTACGAGGACCGCGGCGCCGTCCGCCGCCTCCTCGGCCAGTGCCTCGGCGAAGGCCTGGTTGTACGTCTCGTAGGCCGCCCACTGACGCCGGAACTCCGCGTCGAAGACGGGTTCCAGGGGGGTCTGGTAGAGCATGTGGTGGACGAACCACAGCGCGGAGTTCGCGATGCCGTTGTACGCGGCCGCGTGGGTGTCGGCGTCGATGTCGAGCATCCGGACGCCGTCCTCGCCCACGCCGCGCCGGACGGCCTCGCGGTCGCCTTCGCCGAGGGCCGAGCAGACCCACAGGGCGCCGGCGTCGGGGCCGATGGCGGAGAGGCCCGACACGAGTCCGCCTCCGCCGCGCTTGGCGGTGAGCTCGCCGGACTCGTCCTTCGTGTACGAGACCGGGCCGCGGTTGGACGCGACGAGGACGGGGTGTGTGCCGTGGGTGGGAGCCATGACTCGAAATCTAGCCGCAGCGCTATCCGCTCAAACGTTCCCACTGGCCGCGGAGGGGAGACCGTGGGTGGGTGGGGGCGTGCCGCGCAGTTCCCCGCGCCCCCAAAAACCAAAAGACTGCGCAGTTCCCCGCGCCCCTAAAAGCGACAAGACTGCGCCGTTCCCCGCGCCCCCATCAGG
>NZ_JBHXTO010000247.1:0-7675 GCF_042677425.1 Streptomyces sp. NPDC127119
ATCGTCGCCGACTACCGGGGCGAGGGTCTGCTCCCCGGGCAGGGCTCCGGGGGCGGGATCGGCGCGTACCTCCTCAACCGGGCCAAGCCGCATCTGCCGCCGTGGCTGGGAGTCGGCGCGGCCGGTGTCGCGGGTGCGCTGGGGAACTGGCGGTGGGGGGAGAGCGCTCCGGCCGGAGTCGGCCTCACCCTCGCCTCCGTCGCCCTCACGGGCGTCACCTGGTGGGTCGGCCGCAACACCTCCGCTCAGCGCCGCTTGCACTCCGCGATCACCGTTGCCGCGGGCTCCGCGTGGGTGACCGGGGCATGCCTCGCCGGGCCGCTCGCCGGACCTTTGGACGACCTGTATCTGATGGGCGGGCCGGTGGTCGCCCTGTCGTGGAATGTGCGGATGATCCTGCGCACCCCGGACGGGGAAGCGAGCGGGCAGGGCGGCGACAAGGGACTGCTCGAAAAGATCGGTCTGGCTCGTGCGCAGATCGGCACGGCGAAGGTGGAGCCGAACCGGGTCACCGCGCCGCTCGCGCTCGCTGCGGGGGAGCAGACCAACGACGACGTGACGAAGGCGCTCGGACTGCTCGCGTCCGCGCTGGACCTGCCCGCCTCCGCGGTGCGCTACCAGCCCGACCCGGACTCCAACCGCCGCGGGGAACTCGTCATCGTCCCCGAGGACATGCTCGCGGAGTTCGTCGAATACGACGGACCCTCGAACCTCGGGGGTTCGATCGCGGATCCGCTCCTGATCGGCCGCTACGACGACGGCGCCCCGATGCACCTGTGGCTGCCCGGCGACCCGGAGGCCGACCGCAACGGCACCCACGTCCTCATCGCCGGCGGCTCCGGCTCCGGCAAGGGCGACACCGCCCTGAATCTCCAGACGGAGATCCTTTCCCGCTCCGACGTGCTGCTGTGGCTGTCCGACCCGAAGATGTTCCAGGACTTCCGCCCCCTGCTCCCCGGCATCGACTGGGCAGCCGAGGGCGGCACCCCCACCGAGGTCATGGTGGAGGCTCTCCAGGAAGTCATCCCCGCCCGTACGCGGTGGCTCGGGCAGCACTCCTACCGGCAGTGGCTCCCGCAGGCAGCCCAGCAGCAGAACGACCCCAAGCACTCCTGCCAGCCGGACGGCACGGCGTGCGGCTGCCCGGGGATGCCGTTCCTCGTGGCCTGGATGGAAGAGGCCGCAAGCACCCTGCGGGCCCTGGGGGACGACGCGTTCACCGGGATCTCCCAGGAAGCACGCTCCGCGGGTGTCTCCCTGATCGTCTCCCTGCAACGCCCCTCCTACGACCAGATGTCCACCAGCACCCGCGCCGCCCTGCCGTCCGTGATCGCACTCGGCTGCGACCCGCGGGACGAGGGATTCTCCCTGCCCGACCGGGTCTTGGACGCGGGAGCGCACCCGGGAGCGTGGGGCAACCGCAAGCCCGGTTACTGCTACCTCGTGAGCACGGGCGTGCCCGAGGACCGCTACGCATCCCCGGGGCGCACCCGCGCTTTCACCCACCGCTCGGTGTCCCTCATGGAAGTCGTGGCCGCGTGGGCACAGCGCAACGGCGCCACCGCCGACCCGATCACCGCCGGGGCCGCCGCATCCATCGCGGGCAACGCCTACGGCGGCCGGCCGATACCCGGGGACGGGCATGGCGCACCGCACGTCGATCCGGAGGACGACGACATGGACGACGCCCCGCGACACGACCCCGAGGACGAGCAGATCGACCCGGAGGAGGAACTCCCCGCGGCGCAGACCGGAGACGATGCCCCGATCTTCGGAGAGGGCACCGGCCGCAAGCCGAAGGGGGAAGAGGCCCGCCGGCTGCTCGCGGAGGCGCTCGCGGAGTTCGAACGAGACGGACAGATGATCATCGGTCCCAAGGATCTGTCCGACTGGTGCGACCGCCACAACCTCTCCCGCCCGTGGGTGTCCAAGAAGCTCGCGGAGGCAGCCGCGGAGGGTCGACTCGCGCCGACGAACACCACCGGCCGGTGGCGCATCGTGCCGTCCCTGACCCCCGCGTGACACCTGACACCGTCACGGTCCCGTGACACCCAAACCTCTAGGCGGGCGCAGGTGTCACGCGCCCTGACACCCGTCCCTGACACCCCTGTGACACCCGCCTGACACCTCACCCGCACGCGCCCCCGCAGCCCCTGCGGACACCGGCGCGCGCCTCACCCGAGGAAGGCTCCAATGACCTACCGCGACCCGCCGGGGATCATCGCCCCGCACATCCCCGCCGACGCCTACCGCCGTGCCGAAGCCACCGGGCAGCCGGTCGTCATCGTCGTCCCGACCAACAACCCGACCGCCCTCCCGTGGCGCCGGATCGTGACCGCGCTCGCCGTGGCCGGGGCCGTCGCCCTCGGTGGGTGGGGGCTGGTCGTCGCGCTGTGCGCGCTGCTCGATGCCGCCGCGCACACCGTGACCGTCATCGCCGGCGCCGCCGGCCCCATCGGATTCGGAGGGATCACCCTCCGGCTCGCTCGCGGCAAGCACCTCTAGCTACGCCCGGGGCGACCGCCCCATCTCGCCAAAGATTCGCGGTCGCCCCGGCCCAACCAGCCCACAACAGACCCGTTGGAGGTCTCCCAGCATGACCCATCGACCCGACATCGGGCGACTGCTCGCCCTGCTCGAACCCGTCCGCGTCCTGGACGCCTACTCGTGCATCGGCGGCGCAGCCGCGGGCTACCGGCACGCGTTCGGCAACTGCCACATCACCGGCATCGACCACGTGGCACAACCGGACTACTGCGGTGACGCCTTCCACCAGGCGGATGCGATCGAGTACATCCGCGCGCACGGCCACGAGTACGACTTCATCCATGCGTCCCCGCCGTGCCAGGGCGAGGGAGCCCCGACCAAGGGCACCAACAAGGCGCGCAACGCTGCGATCGGCCGCACCTACCCCCGGCTCATCGCCCCGACCCGGGCCGCGCTGGAAGCCACGGGCCGACCGTACGTGATGGAGAACGTCCCCGGCTCCGAAGTCCGCAAAGACGTCCGCCTGTGCGGGGAACAGTTCGGGCTCGCCGTGCTCATGCACCGCTACTTCGAACTCGGAGGCTGGACCACCACGCAGCCGGCCCACCCGCGGCACCGCGGCTACGTACGCGGTTGGCGTCACGGCGAGTACCGCGAGGGCCCCTACGTCGCCGCCTACGGCGAGGGAGGGGGCAAAGCCACCGTGGACGAGATCCGCGCGGCCAAGGGGATCGACTGGTCCACCGATCATTTCCGCCTGCGCGAGGCGCTGCCGCCCGCCTACACCGAGTGGATCGGACGGGCGTTCCTCGCGGTGGCGCCCGTGCTCGAAGTGGGGGCCGCGGCATGAGCACCCGTCTCCTGAACGCTGCTCTGAGCACTGCTGAGCGCGGCTGGTCCGTCTTCCCGCTGCGTCCCGGCACGAAGCGGCCCGCGCTCCACAGCGAGCAGGCATGCACCCGTACCGGCCCGTGCGCGAGTGGCCACCGCAAGTGGGAGCAGCGCGCCACCACCGACCCGGACCGCATCCGCGCCGCCTGGTCGCAGGCGCCGTACAACGTCGGCATTGCCACCGGCCCCTCCGGCCTGGTCGTCATCGACCTGGACAAACCCAAGAACAGGGAAAACGGCAACAGCAGTGCGGACGCGCCTGACGGCGCGACGACCTTTGAGGCGCTCTGCGAGCGCACCGGGCAGCCCGTACCCCACACCCGCACGATCCGGACCGCGAGCGGCGGACAACACCTGTACTTCACCGCCCCCGCCGCGGTCCGCCTCCACAACACCGCCGGGACCCTCGCCCCGCTGGTCGACACCCGCGCATGGGGCGGCTACGTCGTCGCAGCCGGCAGCACCATCGACAGCCAAACGTACGAGGTCGCGGGCCCCGCCCTCATCAATCCTCTGCCCCCGGGACTGCTCGCACTGCTCATCCCGCCGCACCCGTCCGCCGCACCCCGGCCCATGCACACGCCGACGGCGGCGCGCACGGGGAGGGCCGCCGATGCGGCCCTCATCTGGGGGCGCAGGAACGTGCGGCAGGCGCCGGAGGGCACCCGCAACGTCCGGCTGTTGGAGAGCGCACGCGCCCTGGGCCGTTTCGTCGCATGGGGCGACATCCCCCGCCATGTTGTCGAAGACGCTTTTCAAGGGGAGGGCGAGGCTGTCGGACTCACCGCGTCCGAGTGCCGGACCACGATCCGCAGCGCACTGGACTGGTCGATTCGTACCTGCCGCCCGCGGGCCGCCGCATGACCGACCACCCCAACCCCCTCTTGAAAAGCATCACCGCTACCCCCACCGGGACCGGCCCCGCCGAACCGACCGCACCCGCGACCGGCCGTAGCGCGCCAAAGGTCGTCGCCGAAGGCGTCCGCACTGCTGTCAGTCCTGACCAGCACCGGGGCGACGGTCGGTACCCCGTGGCGTGGCTGTCCATCGTCGCGCCCCGGGGCACGGTCCCTACCGCCACCTCGAAATGCCTGTGCGGCAGGGACCGCAGCGCCGTGGGCCGCGCGAAGGTGCTCGCGCTGATCACCGACCACGAAGCACACCGCGACACCTGCCCGCTCCGCACCCCCCAGGAAGGGAGGGCCGCCGCATGACCGCACCCGAACCCATCGACGGCGCCGTACTGCTGGACGAGGTGGAAGCGTTCCACCGCCGGTTCAACATCTTCCCCACCGCAGCCGCGTACGTCGCGGTCGCGCTGTGGGACGGACACGCCCACCTGATCGACTGCTTCGAGACCACGCCCCGCATCGCGTTCCTGTCCCCGGAGCCGGGATCGGGCAAGTCACGGGCCCTGGAGATCGTAGAGACCCTGACCCCCCGTCCGGTCGCCACGGTGTCCGCATCCGCCAACGCCCTCTACCGGCTGGTCGACTCAGCCGAGGGACTGCCCACCGTCCTGTTCGACGAGGTGGACACCATCTTCGGCCCCAAAGCAGGGGCGGATGAGGCCCTGCGCGGGTTCCTGAACGCCGGCTACCGGCGCATCGGCGGCGCCCTGCGCTGCGTCGGGGACGGCTCCAACCAGACCGCGCAGATCTTCAACTCCTACTGCGCCGTGGCCATGGCGGGCATCGGCTCCCTGCCGGACACCGTGCTCACGCGCTCGGTCATCGTCCGCATGCGCAAGCGCGCCCCGAACGAGAAGGTGGAGCCCTACCGGCAGCGCACCCACGAGAAGCAGGGCCACGCCCTGCGCGACCGCCTCGCCAAATGGGCCGACACCGTCCGCGACCAGGTCGCCAACGCGTGGCCGGAGCTGCCCGAGGGAGTCTCCGACCGGCCCGCCGACGTCTGGGAACCCCTGCTCGCAGTAGCGGACGCAGCCGGCGGGGACTGGCCCGTACGGGCCCGTACCGCCTGCCTGGAACTGATCAGCGCGTCCCACGACAACGACGAAGCCTCCCTCGGGGTCCGGCTGCTGACCGACCTGCGCGACAAGGTGTTCTGCGGAGACGACCGCATGCCCACCGCCGCGATCATCGAATGCCTGCTCCGCATGGACGACGCCCCATGGGGCGACCTGGACGACAAGCCGATCAACTCCCGCACCCTCGCCCGGCTGCTCGGGCAGTACGTCACCCCGGCCAACAAGCCGATCAAACCGCGCGGCATCCGCACCCCCTCCGGCTTCCCCAAGGGCTACTACGCGGAAGACCTCACGGACGCCTGGATCCGGTACTGCTCTCCGGCCCCCGGAGAATCCGCCACGTCCGCCACGTCCGCCACACCCCAGGTCAACGGGGGTGCATCCGTGGCGGATACCGCCACAGCCATCCGCCACACGCCTGCGGAAACCGCCACACAGCCGATCCTCACCGGCTGACCCAACCGGCCGCTCCGAAGCCGCCACACCCTCCGGGTGTGGCGGCACCCATCCGCCACAAAACCGCTACCCGCCACACGATCAAGGCTCTGACCTGCGATGTGGCGGCGTGGCGGACGTGGCGGATACCCCAGAAGGGGGCCGACGGGCCCCCGCTCCTCCCCTCGCGACGAAGGAGCAACACCCGAATGGAAACGGCCAGTCCCGCCGACGCATTCGACCCCACCCTTGTGCTGCTGACCGTTGAAGAGGCGGCCCGCCGCCTTCGAGTCGGCCGCACCTTCTGCTACCAGCTCATCCGCTCCGGAGAGTTGGAGTCCATCCCCATCGGTCGGCTCCGACGAGTCCCCGCGGACGCGCCCGCCGAATACGTCGCCCGTCAACGCGCGGCCCGACGAGCGGCTTGACCGCACCCTGTGCGGCGGACTGTCCCGGACAGGACAGTCCGCCGCACCCGGATCTCGGTACCCAAAAACAGGAGTCTGGCTGTGGCAGAAGAGAAGAAGCGCACCCGCCGCGCCAACGGCGAATCCGCCATCTACTTCGGGAAAGACGAGCGCTGGCACGCTCGCGTCCCGATGGGCTACAAGGACGACGGGACCCCCTACCGCCGACACCTGACGCGCCCGACGCGCAAGGAACTGGTGGACGAAGTGCGCAAGTTGGAGAAGCAGCGCGACGAGGGTTCGGCACAACAACCTGGCAAGCCGTGGACCGTCGACAAGTGGCTGTGGCACTGGGTCGAGAACATCGCCAAACCGACCGTGAGCGAGAACACGTACGACGGCTATGAGGTGGCCGTGCGCGTGCACCTCGTGCCCGGTGTCGGGAAGCACCGCATCGACCGCTTGGAGCCCGAGCACCTGGAAAGCCTCTACCGCCGGATGCAGAAGAGCGGGAGCAAGGCCGGTACGGCTCACCAGGCCCACCGCACCATCCGGACCGCCCTCGGAGAGGCAGCGCGCCGCGGCCACGTGGCGAAGAATGCCGCCGCGCTGGCCAAGCCGCCACGGATGGAAGAGGCAGAGGACGAGGTGGAGCCCTACTCGCTGGACGAGGTGCAGAGTCTGCTGATCGAGGTGAACAAGCGCCGGAACAGCGCCCGCTGGATGCTCGCGCTCGCGCTCGGTCTGCGACAGGGCGAGACGCTCGGACTGCGCTGGTCTGACGTCGACCTGGACAACGAGTACCTCAAACTGCGCCGCAACCGTCTGCGCCCCCGTTACGAGCACGGGTGCCCGGAAGCATCGCCATGCGGCCGGAAGGCGGGGTACTGCCCGAGCCGGAAGCAGGTCCGGCGCGAGACGAAGAACACCAAGTCCCGCGCCGGCCGCCGTGCGGTGCCTCTGCCGGGCCCGCTGGTCGCCATGCTCCGCGCGCATGCCGAGGTACAGGCGCGCGAGCGCAAGACCGCGGGCAACCTGTGGATCGAGTCGGACTACGTATTCACCAAGGCGCTGGGCGGCCCGCTGAGCCCGAACACGGACTATCACGACTGGAAGCGGCTCCTGGCGGACGCACAGGTGCGGGACGGCCGGCTGCACGACGCTCGGCACACCGCGGCCACCGTGCTCATGCTGCTCGGGGTCCCGGCCCGGGTCATCGATCAGATCATGGGGTGGGAGCCGGGCACCTCCGCACGGATGCGGGCGCGCTATCTGCACGTGCCCGACGCCATGCTCAAGGACGTTGCCCGGAAGATCGCCGATGCCATCTGGGGGCCGGCGGCGCCCGCCGTGGACAAAAACCAGGACAACGAGAGCTGAGAACCGTCGAAGGGCCCCACCGCGACCGGTGGGGCCCTTCGACATCGTGCCCGGTGAGGCACTGGCGGAGGATACGAGATTCGAA
>NZ_JBHXTO010000248.1:0-7674 GCF_042677425.1 Streptomyces sp. NPDC127119
CCCCCACGGACGGTCAGTCGACGTCGATCGGTCACCCCGTAGGGGGCGCGGGGAACGGCGCGAGCACCCCCCACGGACGGTCACGCGACGTCGAACGGTCACCCCGTAGGGGGCGCGGGGAACGGCGCGAGCAACCCCCACCGACCGTCACCCGACGTCGAACGGTCACCCCCCCAGGGGCGCGGGGAACTGCGCAACCAGCCCCCACCGACCCGCACACGACACCACCCCGAAGCGGAGCGCAAACGCAAAGGCCGGACCCCGCCACCTCCCGGCGACGGAGCCCGCCCGACAAAGCCCGCGCAAACATCACGCAGTGTGCAACGTCAACCCGTACCGGTTGAGGATCTCGTTGATCGGCTGGTACCAGGTCTCCCCACCGGTGGAGCAGTTACCCCACCCACCGGAAGTGACCCCCTGCGCCTGGTCGCCGCTGATGAACGACCCACCCGAGTCACCGGGCTCCGCGCAGACACTGGTCTTGGTCATCTGATGCACAGCACCCTGGCTGTAGTTGACCGTCTCGTTCTTGGCCAGCACGTTCCCGCAGTGCCAGTGCGTGGTGGACCCAGACCGGCAGATGGACGCCCCGACCGGAGCCTCGTTGGACCCCCGCACGAGCTGGTCGGACACGGTGCCCCAGCCGAGTACGACGGGCACGGTCCACCACCCGCTGCCGACGTTCACCCACGCGTAGTCGTTGTCGGGGAACGACGACCCCTGGATGTTGCCTATGTACGAGCGGTCCCAGCCGCTGACACCCTGCCCGGCCCCACCGCAGTGCCCGGCGGTGACGAAGCCGCCGTGCACGGAGAAGCCGATGGAGCAGCGGACGTTGCCGGTGTAGAAGGGGTCGCCGCCGACGGTCCCGGCCGCGAACGTCTCGGGCGCGGACGCGGTCTCCTTGACGGTGACGGTGACCGAACCACCGGCCCGCGCCTTCGCGAGGAACGCCCGGACATCGTTGTCAGCCCGCTGCGCGGCGACGACGCCCACGACGACCGAGCTGGACTCGGCGTCGACGTACCAGTTGCTGACCCCGTCGGGCGCGGCCAGCTTGTCGATGCGCGCTTTGGCCGCGTCGAGCTGCCGCGCGCTGTACTTGACGGTGCGGACACTCGCACCGGTGTCCCGCACGGAGGCGAGCGTCGCGGCGGACGCGCCGCTCTTGACGGCGACGGTCAACTTCCCGCTGTCGGCGTCGAACCAGGACCCGCCGTACGCGGCGCCGGCCGCGCGCTTGGCCTTCGGTTCGACGGCGGTCGCCGTCTTCTCGGCGGCGAGACGGGCCTCGGCGCCGGCCTTCGTCAGCCCGAAGTCCCGGCGCATGGCGTCGATGAGGGCGCTGGAAGCGGGAGCTTCGGAAGCGGTGGTGGGGGCGGCTTCGGGGGCGGCGGCGGCCGAGGCAGATCCGGTGCCGACGGCTGCCCAGGAGCCGATCAGGAGGAGGGAGGCCAGACAGGTGCTCAGGGTCGTGGTGCGTCTCAAGGCGATGGCCCTTCGTTGTTCCAGCAAGGTGGGGGCGGAACAGCTGAACTATGAGAGCGCTCTCATCTCCATGCGGGGCAGAGCCTAGCGGCAGACCATCGTCAGGTACAGACCAAAAACAGGGGTTGTCGGCAGGCGGGGAACCGGTCAGCGGGCGAGCGGAATGCCGTACGCGCGTTCCACGTGCAGCCGCAGGACGAGCCGCCCGTCGCGGACCATCGCGGCCCGGTAGTCGGCCCAGTCGGGATGTTCGCCCTGTACGTCCCGGTAGAGCCGGATCAGCTCCTCCACGGTCTCGTCGCCGGGCTCGCGGGCCACGGGTGAGAGATCGGCGGTGCCCTCGGCGACGGTGTAGGCCCAACGGTCCGCGCTGGTCACGTGGTACGAGGCCCGGGGATCGCGGCGCAGATTGCGCGTCTTGGCGCGGCCGTCGGTGAGCGACACGCGCACGATCCGCTCGTCGGGGTAGTACGCGTGGTTGACGTTCGACAGCTGGGGGCGTCCGTCGCGCTTGAGCGTCGTCAGCACCCCGCCGTCGTACTCGGAGAGGAGTCGAAGCAGTGCGTCCTGGCCGGGACCGGCGTCATCAGTCATGCGCTGACCAACGCCCGCGCCCCCACCGAACATTCCGCCGATAGGCGATAGGCGATAGGCGGCACGCGGCACACGCTACGGAGGGGGTGGCGCGGCGACCGGAACCGCCGCGCCACCCCCTCCCTCCGTACCGCCGCTCCCGCGGGGCCCGCCCGAGACGCGTCAGGACGCGCTGCACGACGTCAGGACGCGCTGCACGAACCGATCGCGGGCGCCGAGGAGTTGCCGTTCTTCATGACGGTGAACCCGAAGCTCGTCGACGCTCCCGCCGCGAGACTCCCGTTGCCGTTGGGCTTCATGGTCATGACGTTGCCGCTGGAGTCCCAGCTGGGCGTGCCGTTCCAGGTCGTGGAGATCTTCTGCGGAGAGGTCACCGTGACGGTCGTCGTCCAGCCGGTGATGGCGGCACTGCCCGCGGTCACCGTCACCTGCCCGTTGAAGCGGTCGCTCCAGTCGTTCGTCCTGCTGTACGTGACCGTGCAGGCGGCGTCGCCGCCTCCGCCCCCGCCGCTGCCGCCGAGTGCGGTGAGTACGGCGGTGTAGGCGGCCTTCTTGGCGTAGTTGCCGTCGAACAGCAGCGGGGTGCCGCTCGCGCGCCAGGAGTACTTGTCGGTGACACCCCAGACGGTGATCCCGGTGCAGCGGGAGACGCCGAGGCAGGCGTTCACCACGTTGGTGTAGCTGGTGGCCTGTGCCGTGCCCGAGCCCTCGATGTCCAGCTCGGTGATCTGCACGTCGACGCCCAGGTCGGCGAAGCGCTGCAGGTTGGTCCGGTAGTCGCCCGGCACGGGGGAGGCGCTGTTGAAGTGGGACTGGAAGCCCACGCAGTCGATCGGCACACCGCGTGCCTTGAAGTCCTTCACCAGGTTGTAGACGGCCGTGCTCTTCGCGTTGACCCCGTCGGTGTTGTAGTCGTTGTAGCAGAGCTTGGCGGCCGGGTCCGCCGCCCGTGCGGTGCGGAACGCCTCCTCGATGAAGCCGTTGCCGAGCTTGTCCTGGAAGGGCGAGCTGCGCCGGGCGCCGCTGCTGCCGTCCTGGAAGGCCTCGTTGACGACGTCCCAGGAGTGGATCTTCCCCTTGTAGTGGGTCATGACCTGGGTGATGTGGTTGTTCATCGCCGTTCTGAGGTCGGTGGCGCCGAGTCCGCCGACCCAGCCGGGCAGCTGGGAGTGCCAGACGAGGGTGTGCCCGCGGACCTTCATGCCCCGGCCCTGGGCATGGCTGACGATCTGGTCGGCCGAGCCGTACGAGAAGGAGTTGCGGCTGGGCTCGACGGCGTCCCATTTCATCTCGTTCTCGGGGGTCACGGAGTTGAACTCCGTGTCGAGCGTCGAGGCGTACGCGGCCTCGCCCAGGTGGTTGGCCGCGACCGCGGTGCCGAAGTAGCGGCCCTTCTCGGCCGCCGCGGCACCGAGCGTGCTCGCCGCCGCGGCCGTTCCCGCGAGAGCCGTGACGCCGGCCGCGGCGAGCAGGCTCGCCATGCCGAGCACCAGGGCTCTTCGAGCCCGTGACCTGCGGGGCGGAGGTGTGACCGTGTGGTCCGTGAACGTACGGGTGAGCATGTCGTCCCCTTCTGCGGTATCGAAAGTTTCGAGCATGTTTCCGAATGGCTGCGCAGACCTTACGGCCGGTCATACGGGTCGTCAACTGGCTGTGCTGCACCGTATTCCGGTTGGCTCAAGTTGACCGGGTCACCCCATGTGTCGCCCGGATCCTCTTGCCTTACGGTCATGTCCCGCCTATGTTCCCCTGAATATTCGTCAGGCGGAGCGAATGTTTCGACGAGGGGGGAGAGAAGAAGGTGCGGGCGTGATGGGTGAGTGATCCCGCGCGCCTGACAAGTTCCTCATATGTGTCGGTCAGGGTCGATGCATGATCACGAGCACTCGCGGCGCCGGACGCCGTTCCGCCGTCGCCCTGGCGGCCGCCCTCCTCCTCGCCGTCCCCGTCGGCTGCGGCGCCGGAGAGGCGAGGACGGCGGACCCGACCCGGGCCGGCGGGGCCGAGCCCGCCCCCGCACCCCGCATCTCCCTGGACGTGGCACCGCGGCAACTGCCGGGCCTGGGCCCCAGGACCTCGGCCGGGATCCCGCGGAAGACGAGTCAGGTACTCATGGTCACGGGCCGGGGGCGGAACTCCGCCGTGTCCACCGCGGTGCTGTACAGACGCACGGCGTCCGGCTGGCACGCCGGGACCGTCTGGCCCGCGCACAACGCCTTCAAGGGTTGGACCGACCATCATGTGGTCGGCGATCTCCGCTCACCCGTCGGCGTGTACACCCTCACGGACGCGGGCGGCCTGCGCGGCAATCCCGGCACCCGTCTCCCGTACGACCACTCCGGCGGCTTCTCCGTGGACGGCACCGGCTTCGAGGGCGAGCCCCTGGCCGGGTCCTTCGACCATGTGATCGCCATCGACTACAACCGCGAGCCCGGCACCTCACCGCTGGACTGGACGCGCCCCCTCGGCGCGGACCGGGGCGGCGGCATCTGGGTGCACGTCGACCACGGCGGCCCCACCCAGGGCTGCGTGAGTCTGCGCGAGGACCACATGAAGGCCCTGCTGCGTGCCGTCGACCCGGCCCGCCACCCGGTGATCGTCATGGGCGACGCCGCCGCGCTCAGACGCTGAGGGCCGCTGCGGCGCGCGCTCGCCCCGGGGCCGGTACCAGCAGGTTGTGAGGAAGGTGTCAGGGCGTGGGAAGCCCCTCACGACCGGTCGCACCGCGCCTTCCAGCACCTAGCATCGGGCCTCGTGTGCGCACATGTGCTGGTTGCCGAGGACGACGAGAAGCAGGCGGAGCTGATACGCCGCTCCCTGCTCAGCGAGGGACACACCGCGACCGTGGTCCACGACGGCGGGGCCGCGCTCGCGGCGGCCCGGGAACGCCGGCCCGACCTCGTCGTCCTGGACCTGATGCTGCCGGTGGTCGACGGCTTCGGCGTGTGCCGGGCACTGCGCCGCGACGACGACATCCCCGTCCTCATGCTCACCGCCCGCTCCACGGAAGAGGACGTACTGCTCGGCCTCGAACTCGGCGCCGACGACTACATGACCAAGCCGTACAGCCCGCGCGAGCTGATGGCCCGTATCCGCACCGTCCTGCGCCGCAGCGGACGGCAGGGCACCGGGCACCGCGAGGACCCGGTCGTACGGGCCGCGGGGATCACCGTGGACCCCGTACGGCACGAGGTGGTGTGCGACGGGTCGCCGGTGGAGTGCACACCCGACGAGTACGAGATCCTGCTGGCCATGGTCGCCGAGCCCGACCGGGTCTTCTCCCGGCAGCAACTGCTGCGCCGCACCCGGGGTGTGGACCGGGCGTCGACCGAGCGGGCCGTCGACGTGCACATCATGAATCTCCGTAAGAAGACGGAGACGGACCCGCGCAGACCGGTCCGCCTGCTGACCGTCTTCGGCGTGGGCTACAAGCTCAGCGGTGAGCGCGGGTGAACCGGCCGGTACCGCTGCGCAAGCGGCTGCTGGTCCGCCTGTTGCTCACCTCGGTGCTGATCGCCATCTGCTCCGTCGCGGCCACCGCCTGGCTGGCCGTCGAGACGACGACCCGGGCGATCCAGGAGGAGCAGGGGCAGGTGCTGGCCGAGGACATGGACATCCTCCGGCAGCTGAGCGGCTACGCGGCCACCCATCGCGACTGGTCGGACGTGGCGAGGACCGTCCGCGAACTGTCGGACAGAACCGGCCGCCGTATCGCCCTGACGACCCCGGCCCGTACGCCGATCGCGGACTCCGAGACGCGGCACACGGCCCTGCCGCCCCGGGCCGCCGCGGCGGTGGACCCGCTGCACACCGACACCTTCACCGACCCCGGCGCTCAGGTCACCGGCATCGATCCGCGCGCGGTCGGCCCGTACCGTCTCACCCGCGCCGAGCGTGAACACGTGGCCCTGCTGGCCGAGAAGCGGCGGGCCTGCTTCGCGGGAAGCGGTGTCGAGACCTCCGTCACGCGGCTGCCCAGCGGCAGGTCCGTCCTCACCGACGCCGACGGAAGCGTCGACGGGGGCCAGGTGCCGGCGCGGTGCGCCGACGGCGTGCTCAACACCCCCACCGCGACGGAGCGGAAGGCCCTCGCCGAACTGACCGCCTACGCCGAGGACTGCCTGGGCCGCGCCGGAGTCGAGCTCGACACGCCCCTCGGTATCACCGTCGACTTCACGGACCACTCCATGCTGACCCGTTACGTCGCCAAGATGTCCCTGGCGGCGCGGCTCACCACCGACCGGGCGCGGAGCGCGGAGCAGACGAGGAAGGCGGCGGTGGCCGAGCAGGCCGAGAGGTGCGTCGACAGCTCCCGCCGCAGGCAGCTGACCCCGTACGTCGCCCCGGCCGCCGAACTGTTCCTGGGCCACGCCGACAGCGCCGCCCCGCACTTCGACATGTCGGCCGCCAACAAGGCCAAGGTCACAGGCGTCGCCGGTCTCGTCCTCGCCCTCACGGTCGCCGCCACGGCCCTGGTCGCCGGCCGCCTCGTACGCCCCCTGCGCGCCCTGACGCACGCCGCCCAGCAGCCGCCCGAGCAGCATGTACGTGTGCCGGTGACCACGCAGGACGAGACGGGCATCCTGGCCGTGGCGTTCAACGACCTCACCGAGCGCCGTGAACGCATGGAGGCACAGCGCAAGGCGATGGTCGCCGACATCGCCCACGAACTGCGCACCCCGCTCACCAACATCCGGGGCTGGCTGGAGGTGGCCCGCGACGGCATCGTCGACCCGGACCCCGAACTCCTCGCGTCCCTGCACGAGGAGGCACTCGTGCTCCAGCGGGTCATCGACGACCTCCAGGATCTCGCGGCCGCCGAGGCCGGCACGCTCGCGCTGCACCGCGAACCGGTCCGCGCCGACGAACTGCTCGAACAGGTCGTCGCGGCACACCGCGTGGCGGCCGAGGCGGCGGGCATCGGGCTGCGCACGGCGGTGGACGGCACCCCCTGGCTCGACGCCGATCCACTCCGGATGCGGCAGGCGCTCGGCAACCTGGTGTCCAACGCGATCCGTCACACCCCCGCCGACGGCACGATCACTCTCTCCGCCGGACGCCACGGCGACGAGGTCCACTTCCAGGTGGCCGACACCGGGGGCGGCATCGCCCCGGAGGATCTGACCAGCGTCTTCGAGCGGTTCTGGCGGGCGGAGAAGTCCCGCAGCAGACGCACCGGCGGCAGCGGCCTGGGTCTGCCCATCGTGCGCCAACTGGTCACCGCCCACGGCGGTACGGTCACGGTCACCAGCGAGGTCGGCAAGGGCTCGGTCTTCACCCTGCGGCTCCCCGGAGCCCGATGACCGACGGTGGGCGGTCGCCCGTTGACCGGTGGTCCGGGTACCAGGATCCGCGGTCCTGCCCACAGGAGAGACCTGGTTGCTCCGGCCCCACCGGCGCACTGTGGACGCATGGACACCACCCAGCAGCCGGAGGTCAGGATCCGAGTGACGCCACTGCGCCGCCTCAGCGGAGGCACGTACGTGCCGCGCGGCGGTCGGAAAACTCCCGCGCGGGCCGACGAGGGCCCGTGCGCGGCACGTCGGGAACGGCCAGCGCGAACAGGACGATGAACGGCGGCGGTCCGACACC
>NZ_JBHXTO010000249.1:0-7662 GCF_042677425.1 Streptomyces sp. NPDC127119
CGTCTGCGCCGACCGGCAGTCCCCATCAGGCGTTTGGGGCGCCGCGGGGCCGGGGGGGGCGCCGGGCCGTACGTCCGGACGACGACACGGCCCGCCGCCCCGCGCGTCCGCATGTCCGCACGTCCCCCCTACGCAATCACGCAATGTCCCGCCGTACGCATGCCCCCAGTGCGTACGCCCCCTGTACGCATGTCCGTGGATGCGTACGCCCATCGTCGCTTGTCGTCATATCCGCCACCAGGTGGCGGCAGGTGGCGTGAGGTGGCGACAAGTGGCGCGTACGCACTGCATATCCGCTGTTTCCCAGCGGTAGCAAGCACCTTGGTGGCAATCTGCTCAACAGCAGATACGCAAAGTACAGGCAGTCCGCAGCCGGAGGTGCACGTCCCGTGGCGTCCAACGTCAATCCCACCGTCAGGCGACGCCGGTTGGGCCAGGAGCTGCGAAGGCTCCGGGAGCTCAAGGGCATGACGGCCGAAGAGGTGGCCGAGCGGCTGCTCGTCTCGCAGTCGAAGATCAGCCGTCTGGAGAACGGGCGGCGCAGCATCAGCCAGCGCGATGTCCGTGACCTGTGCGGGGTGTACGAGGTCGAGGACGTCCGGATCGTCGATTCGCTGATGCAGATGGCCAAGGACTCGCGCCAGCAGGGCTGGTGGCACTCCTTCGGCGACATCCCGTACAGCGTCTACATCGGTCTGGAGACCGACGCGGCGAGCCTGCGCGTGTACGACCCGCTGGTCGTGCCGGGCCTGCTGCAGACCCGTCCGTACGCCGAGGCGCTGATCCAGGGCGCGCTGCCGGAGGCGGCGGCCGGCGACATCGACAAGCGCGTACAGGTGCGGCTGCGTCGACAGGAACGTATCTCCGACCTGGAGAACCCGCTGCGGCTGTGGGCCGTCCTCGACGAGGCGGCGCTGCGCAGGACCGTCGGCAACAAGCAGGTGATGATCGAGCAGTTGGAGCATCTGGTCGAGATGTCGCACGTGCCGCACGTGACGGTTCAGGTCATCCCGTTCGCGATGGGTGCCCATCCGGGGGTCAGCGGCCAGTACGCCATCCTCGAATTCCCCGACGCGGCCGACTCCAGCGTGGTCTACATCGAGGGCGTCACCAGCGATCTGTACCTGGAGAAGGCGAACGACGTCCAGAAGTACAGCGTCATGTACGAGCATCTGCGGGCGCAGGCGCTCAACGCCGACCAGTCGCGGGAGTTCATCGCGGATGTCGCGAAGGACTACGCCCACTGAGGTAGCTGGGGAGGCAGGTAGCCGGATGGCGGCGGGAATATACACCCTCCTCCTATCCCGGCGGAAGACTCAGCTGGCATATGTCACCCGGTCGAGTGAATAGTCGCTTCGTACGCCGATGTTGGCGAGTAGCGTCGATCACGCCAAGGGGGAACAACCTTGGCGCAATCCGAACCGTGGGTTCCGAAAGGAACCCGCAACTCGGTGACAGCTGATCAGCAACCGGCCACCGGAGTGAACATGGCAATCAAGCAAGGCGTCACGCACACGTGGACGAAGTCCTCGTACTCGCAGGGAAACGGCGCGTGCGTCGAGGTCAAGTCCCCCGTCACGGCGGCGATGGCCGTCCGCGACTCGAAGGTCGCCGAAGGGCCCGCGCTGGCCTTCCCGGCGGAGTCCTGGAACGCGTTCGTCGCAGAAGTGAGCCGGGGCACCGTCTGACGTCGGCGGAGGCCTCGCACAGCACGACCACATCCGCGTCATCCACGCCCGAAGAAACAACTTCATCGACAACTGCATCAACAACTGCATACGCAACCGGATCAACAACTGCGTCGACAACTGCATACGCACCGTGAAAGAGCCCTCTCGACTGGCCCGCCGTCCTGGCCGAGGGGGCTCGGCCCTGTCCGCGCCCGCCTCGAAGATCCTCCCGCAATTGTGCGCATGCTGCGCAGGTATTGCGCATGAAAGTCGTCGTCATTCGTATGGATCTTCATTTCCCGGGGGCTCCGCCGCGGTCCGCCGACGGAAATGCGTACCGATCGCTGACAAACACGCTCAGTCGTCCCACTGTTCGCATACCGATCCGGCTCTCAACCGAACGTTCCCGTTCGATTACAGTGCTGAGTTGTCGGCCGTACGGACGGAATCGGATCGGGATCTCGGGAGGCCTCGGTGGGTGCGACAGCCGGTGCCGTCTGGGGCCGTGCCGAACAGCAGGATTTCCGCAGCCGGGTGCGTGGCACGCTCCTCGGCGCGGCCGTGGGCGACACGCTCGGCTCCCCCGTCGGCCACCTCTCGATGGAGCAGATCCGGGCGGCGCACGGCGCCGAGGGCCTGACCGATCTGGCCCACGGGTACGGCAGACGCGGAGCCGTCTCCCATCTCACGCAGCTGACCCTGTTCTCGATCGACGGGCTGATCAGGGCCCAGGTCCGCCGGGACACCGGTGCCTGGCATCCGCCGACGGACCTGCACCGGGCGTATCTGCGCTGGGCGTCCACCCAGCGCGACTGGGGCCCGGACGAGCGGCGCAAGGAGGACGGCTGGCTGGCCCGCGAGGAGTGGCTGTACGCCCGCCGTGATCCCGCGCGCGCCAATCTGCTGGGCCTCGGCGACGAGACGATGGGCACCCTGGACGCGCCCAAGAACCCCGACCAGCGGGGCGTCGAGGCCGCGACCCGCTCGGCGCCCTTCGGGCTCCTCGTCGGCTGGGAGCCGCAGCTCGTCATGCAGCTCGCGGTGGAGTGCGCGGCGCAGACCCACGGCCACCCGCTCTCCTACCTGTCGGCGGGCGCGTACGCCGTCGTCGTGCACGGTCTCGCGCGCGGCGAGAGCCTCGACACGGCCGTCCAGCGGGCGTTGCAGCTGCTGGCACCGCGCCCGGGGCAGCAGCAGGTGGCCGAGGCGCTCCAGCGGGCCCTGGGGGCCGTACGGCAGGGCATGCCGTCGCCGCAGCGGGTCGAGGATCTGGCCGGGGAGGGCACGGCCGAGAAGCTGCTCTCGGCGGCGGTGTACTGCGCCCTGGTCGGCGAGGACACCCGGCACGGGCTGTGCCTGTCGGTGAACCACGGCGGCGCCTCGGGTGCCACCGGCGCCCTGACCGGTGGGCTGCTCGGCGCCCTGCACGGCGAGACGGCCCTGCCGCCGGGCTGGCTGGCCGAGCTGGAGGGCCGCCCCACCATGCTCGTCCTCGCCGACGACTTCGCGATGGAGATGACCCAGGGTCCGGCCCTGCACGGCCCGGCGGGCTCGTCCCCGGGCTGGCTGGCCCGCTACCCCCGCGGCTACGCGGCCCTCTCGGGCACGGGCGCCACCCCGGTCCCGGCCGGCCTGACCGCCCGCGCCTGACCGCCCGGGTCCGACCGCCCGGATCTGACGCACCTGGGCGACGCGCGTCCTTTCCCGCCGCGTACGGAAGAGGGTGGCCGCTCGTCAGGAAGCGGCCACCCTCTCGGTCGTACGTACGCGTCGTGCGCGCGGTTCAGCCCTAGTCCTTGACCGGTGCGCCCACCACGTCGTCCGCCGGGCCGGCCGGGGTCGGGATCGCCGCGGCGGCGGACCCGCCGTCGTCGCTGTTGATCTTCGCGATGAGCGCGTCCCGTTCCGGGGTGTCCTCCGGCTTCACGTAGCCGATGAGGATGTAGAGGACGAGCGACACCGCGAGCGGGATCGACACCTGGTACTGGAGCGGGACCCCGCCGTCGACGTTCCAGCTGATCGGGTAGTTGACCAGCCAGAAGGTGACCAGGCCGAGGGCCCAGCTGATCAGGGCGGCCGTCGGACCGCTCTTGCGGAACCACGGGAGCAGGCCCAGCATCAGCGGGATCGCGATCGGGCCCATCAGACCGGCCACCCACTTGATGACGACGGTGATGATGTCGCCGAAGAACGCGGTGTTGACCTGCGTCGCGATGGCCATCGACAGACCGAGGAAGAGCAACGTGGCCCAGCGCGCGGCCAGCAGCCCCATCCGGGTGTCCCACTCGCGGGCCTTGCGGGAGACCGCGGGCATGATGTCGCGGGTGACGACGGCCGCGATGGCGTTGGCGTCCGAGGAGCACATCGCCATCGTGTGGGAGAAGAACCCGACGATGACCAGGCCCAGCAGCCCGTGCGGCAGCAGGTGTTCGGCCATCAGCGCGTACGAATCGGCCGGTACGTCGGTCTTGATGATCAGCGGCGCGACCCACATGGGGAAGAACAGCACCAGCGGCCAGATCAGCCAGAGCGAGGCGGACAGGACGCCCGAGCGCGTGGCGGACTTCGCGGAGTCCGTGGCCATGTAGCGCTGGGCCTGGTTCCACATGCCGCCGTTGTACTCGAAGGTCTTGATGAACAGATACGCGATCAGGAAGACCATCATGTACGGGCCGGCCAGCGGCTTGGTGTGGCCGTCGAGGGCGGGCTCGTCCCAGACGCTCCACAGGGTGCTGAAGCCGTTCAGCTCGGCCATGACGGCGACGAGCATCGCGATACCGGCGATGAACTGGATGATGAACTGGCCGAGTTCGGTCAGCGCGTCCGCCCAGAGCCCGCCGACCGTGCAGTAGATCGCGGTGATCGCGCCGGTGATGAGGATGCCCATGTTGAGCGAGACACCGGTGAAGACGGACAGCAGGGTCGCGATGGCGGCCCACTTGGCGCCCACGTCCACGATCTTCAGCAGGACGCCGGACCAGGCGAGCGCCTGCTGGGTGGGCAGGTTGTAGCGGTTCTTCAGGTATTCCAGGGGCGAGGACACGTGCAGTCGTGAGCGCACCCGGTTGAGCCGGGGCGCGAACACCTTCGCGCCGATCGCGATACCGATGGCGATCGGGAAGGACCAGGTGACATAGGAAGTGACGCCGTACGTGTAGGCGATGGCCGCGTACCCGGTGAACATGACCGCGCTGTAGCCGGACATGTGGTGCGAGATGCCCGACAGCCACCACGGCATCTTGCCGCCGGCCGTGAAGAAGTCGCTCACGTTGTCGACCCGTTTGTGGGACCAGACACCGATCGCGACCATCACGCCGAAGTAGCCGATGAGCACGGCCCAGTCGAGACCGTTCATATGCCCTCTCCCAGGATCGTCAGGGTCGTGAAGCGCCCGCTCATCGTGGGTTCGATGGCATGACTGCGACAACTGCCTGTACGGTCAAAGGGGAGTAAAATAGTTCTGCTTACTGACCTCGGTTCATGTCCCTGAACGTTTTCGATCAACGAGGCGAACGGGACAAGTGGCCGCTACCGCATCAACTCCCCCGCGTTGACCAGCAGCGACTGCCCCGTGATCGCCCGAGCTCGGTCCGACGCCAGAAACACCGCGGCATCCGCCACGTCCGCGTCCGTGGCCAGCTCGGGCAGCGCCATCCGCGAGGTCAACCGCTCCAGCACCTCCGCCTCCGGCACGCCCTCGGTGTACGCCGTGAACTGCACGTACGCCTCCACCGGCGGGCCCCACATCCACCCAGGCAGCACGGTGTTCACCCGGATCCGGTCCGGACCCAGCTCCCGCGCCAGCGAGTACATCGCGCTGGTCAGCGCGCCCTTCGAGGCCGCGTACGCCGCCTGGCGCACCTGGGAGGGGGCGGCGACGGACGACTGCGTACCGATGACGACCACGGAACCGCCGCGCTCCTTCAGCGCGGGCAGACAGGCGCGGGTCATCCGCAGCGTGCCGAGCAGGTTCACGTCGAGCACGGCCTGCCAGGTCGCGAAGTCCGCGTCCTGGAGGCCGCCGAAGTAGCTGTCCCAGGCGGCCACGTGGACGACCGCGTCGAGCCGCCCGAACCGCTCCCGGGCCAGCGCCGCGAGCGCGTCGCACTGGCCCTCGTCGGTGATGTCCGTGGCCCGGTACGCCGTGTGCGCGCCGTCCGGGTCGAGTTCGGCGGCGGTCTTGGCGAGGTTCGCCTCGGTACGCGCCCCGAGCACGGCGTTCCCGCCGTCCCGCACGACGGCCGCCGCGACCTGGTGACCGAGCCCGGCCCCGACCCCCGACACGACGACGGTCTTGCCCTGGAGCAGTGACATTGCGGCCCTCCCGGCTCTGGCGATCGATCTGACGGTCCGTCAGAGTAGGGGCGTCCGGCAGATGACGGAAGAGCGCGCGAAGCGGTGGAAGGGGAGCGCCATGCTCGACGACACGCGCAGCGAGGTGTACGGGGAACTGGCCGCCGTCGGCCCGTACGGGGTGCGTCCCGGCCATGCCCTGATCACGATGGTGGAACCGCATCCGGGGCACGAGTACGCGTACAACCGGTGGTACGAGGACGACCACTACTACGCGGGCGCGATGGCGATGCCCTGGATGTACGCGGGGCGGCGGTGGGTGGCGACCCGCGATCTCCAACTGCTGCGCCGGCCCGAGAAGTCGGCGGTCGCGCAGCCCGTCACCGCCGGGTGCTACCTCTCGACGTACTGGATCACGGACGGCCGCCACGACGACCACATGAAGTGGACCGTCGGCATCAACAAGCGGCTGAACAGGGACGGGCGGGTCTACCAGGACCGTACGCACGTCTTCACCGCGTTCCAGGACCACGAGGCGACGGTGTACCGGGACGGGGCCGCCGGGCCGCGCGACTTCCACGCGCTGGACCATCCGTACCAGGGGCTGGTGCTTCAGGTCGTCGACGCCGAATCCGCCTCCGGACGAGCCGAGTTGCTGGAATGGCTGCGGTCCCGGCACCTTCCGAAACGGCTCGCCGGCTCCCCCGCCGCCATGGTCACGGCCTTCCGGCCGACCCCGCTGCCCGGCGACCGCATGACGTACGTGAAGCAGGTCGAGGGGGTCGACACGCGGCTCACGCTGCTGTGGTTCCTGGAGGCGGATCCGCGGGAGTGCTGGGAGGAGTACTTCACCGGGCTGGAGGCGCCCGTGGCCGAGACGGGGCTGGGGCGGGTGGAACTGGTGGCGCCGTTCATTCCCACGGTGCCGGGGACCGACCGGTACGTCGACCGGCTGCGGTGACGCCGGTACGGCCGGTTGAAGCCGGTGCGACGGAAAATCGGTGGTCCGTGTGGCGTGGATGGTGTCTGGTGTCAGGTGTTCCGTTCCGCAACACACCTGACAGCTTGGGGACTTGAGGATGGCGGCAGCACGGGCCCTACCGATCACCGCGACTCTGCTCACCGGCACGGTCGCGCTCTACATCACGCTTGTCGCGTTCGGGAACATCACCGACTTCGGCACCAACCAGCAGTTCGTGCAGCATGTTCTGGCCATGGACACCACGTTCAAGGACGACGACCTGATGTGGCGGGCCGTCGAGTCCAAGGCGCTCCAGGACGCGGCGTACGTCGTGATCATCGCGTGGGAGACGGTGGCTGCGCTCGTGCTGATCCTGGGCACGGTTCAGTGGGTGCGGCGGGATGTCGCGCGGGCCCGGCGGACGTCCACGGCGGGGTTGCTGATGCTGATGCTGCTCTTCGGGGCGGGGTTTCTCGCGGTGGGGGGTGAGTGGTTCGCGATGTGGCAGTCGGAGGACTGGAACGGTCTGGACGCGGCCATGCGGGTGTTCTTGCTGAGTTCGGTTGTACTGATCGTGATCCATCTGCCTGTGGATCGGGGGGCGGGGGTGGGGGCGGACGCCTAGGGGGCCTCCCGGGGAGGGTGGGCAGGGTTGTCGGGGTCTGCGGGCCCGGTGGGGGCTTGTCGCGCAGTTCCCCGCGCCCCTGAAGGGGCAAAAGCAGGGGCGCAGCCCCGCTT
>NZ_JBHXTO010000250.1:0-7600 GCF_042677425.1 Streptomyces sp. NPDC127119
TCCTGACCCCCCCGGGTCCGGCGGGGGGGGCGCCCCTTCCCCCCGGGGGCGCCCCCACCTCCGTACGCGCTCGCCGTCAGCAGCGGGAGCCGGCGGTCAGAAGAACACCGAGCGGCGCTGTACGAGCAGCTTGTAGAGCGTGTGCTGGATCTGTTCCCTGACCTGGTCCGTCAGGTTGAACATCAGCATCGGGTCCTCGGCCGCCTCCGGCGGATAGCCGTCCGTGAGGATCGGCTCACCGAACTGGATCGTCCACTTGGTCGGCAGCGGCACCGCGCCCAGCGGACCGAGCCACGGGAACGTCGGCGTGATCGGGAAGTACGGGAACCCGAGCAGCCGCGCGAGGGTCTTCGCGTTGCCGATCATCGGGTAGATCTCCTCCGCGCCCACGATGGAACACGGAATGATCGGCGTGCCCTGGCGCAGCGCGGTCGACACGAACCCGCCGCGGCCGAAGCGCTGCAGCTTGTAGCGCTCGCTGAACGGCTTGCCGATGCCCTTGAAGCCCTCCGGCATCACCCCGACCAGTTCGCCGCGCTGCAGCAGCCGTTCGGCGTCCTCCGCGCACGCGAGGGTGTGACCGGCCTTGCGGGCCAGCTCGTTGACCACGGGCAGCATGAAGACCAGGTCGGCCGCGAGCAGCCGCAGATGCCGGTTCTCGGGATGGTTGTCGTGGACGGCGACCTGCATCATCAGGCCGTCCAGCGGCAGCGTCCCGGAGTGGTTGGCGACGATCAGCGCCCCGCCCTCCGACGGGATGTTCTCGATGCCCTTCACCTCGACGCGGAAGTACTTCTCGTAGAGGGGGCGCACCAGCGACATCAGGACCTGCTCGGTGAGCTCCTGGTCGTAACCGAAGTCGTCGACCTCGTAGTCACCGGTCAGGCGCCGTCGCAGGAACGACAGACCGCCGGCGATCCGCTGCTCCCAGCCGTCGTCCCGCGGCTTCTCCACGGCGCCCGCCTCGGCCGCCGCTTCAGCAGGCGATCCGGCCGCCGGTTCCTCACGCGTCACAGGAACATCATCCTGCGGAATCGTTCGTGCGGGCAGGGGCTGGACCTCGCGAACCGCCGCGGGCTCGCCCTTGCGCCTGCTCCCCGCGCCCCGGCGCCGCGCGGGCCGCTGTACGGCACTCCCGCGGGACCGGTCGTCGTCGAACGGAATGACCTTGGCGTCCGCCATCGTTGATGCGCTCCTCGGTTGGCGCTCAGTTGGCGCTCTGCGTCGGGGGGTGGCCACCGCCCAGTGCGGGCAGTGCGGCGATCCGGTCGACGGCCCCCGCGAGGGCCTCGGGCGGCAGCAGTCCGGGGCCCCGGCTGCGGGCGAAGTCCGCGAACGTCTCCGCCGTCGTGAACTTCGGCCGGTATCCGAGCGTCTCGCGCATCTGGTTCGTCGCCACGACCCGGCCGTGGGTGAGCAGCCTCAGCTGCTCGGGCGAGAAGTCCGTCATGCCCACCGTACGCAGTGCCGAGCCCACCCAGCTGATCGCGGGCATCAGCACCGGGACCGTGGGCCGGCCCAGCCTGCGCGCGCACTGCGAGAGCAGCAGGACGCCGTCGCCGGTCACGTTGAACGTGCCGCTGTTGAGCGTGCCCCGCTCCGGCTCGTGCGAGGCGATCCGCAGGACGTCGATCACGTCGTCCTCGTGCACGAACTGCAGCCGCGGGTCGTAGCCGAGAACGGTCGGCAGTACAGGCAGCGAGAAGTACGCGGCGAGCGGGGTGTCCGCGCCCGGTCCGAGGATGTTGGCGAACCGCAGCACGCACACGGCGACGTCGGGCCGCCGCCGCGCGAACCCGCGTACGTACCCCTCGACCTCGACCGTGTCCTTCGCGAAGCCGCCGCTGGGCAGCGACTTGGGCGGGGTCGTCTCGGTGAAGACGGCCGGGTCACGGGGAGCCGAGCCATAGACGTTCGTGCTCGACTTCACGACCAGCCGCTTGACCGTCGGCGACTTCTGGCAGGCACCGAGCAGCTGCATGGTGCCGATGACGTTGGTCTCCTTGACCGTGGCCCGGCTGCCGCTGCCCAGCGGGGTGCCCGTCACGTCCATGTGCACCACCGTGTCCACGGAGTGCTCGGCCAGCAGCCTGGCGATGGTGGGCTGCCTTATGTCGGCGCGAACGAAATCCGCTCCGCCCAGGTGGTGCTCGGGTGCGACCGCGTCCACGGCGACCACCCGGTCCACCTCGGGGTCACGCTGGATCCGTCGTACGAACCGGCCCCCCAGTTGACGGGCCACTCCGGTCACGAGCACGACCTTCCCCAAGATCAGCGCCTTCCTTCCAGCCGTCGACGACACCTGCTCGTACTCTGCCGTGTTCCCCGTGACGGTCACGTTAGCGGGTCGGTGTTGCGCTGTGATGACTGCCCGATGCACGAAGTCACGGCACCCGCGGACATACGATCGGACCAAGCCAATCGCCGCACGGAACGTACGCTCAGACATACGCACGGCGTTCGTATCACCGGACATACAGGCCCTCACCGGACCGTCCGGCGTACACGACTGTGGCCCCCCACCGACCGGTGGAGGGCCACAGAGCGCACTGTCGCGGCGTCGCCCACGCCCCGCTTGCGCGTGGTGGGCGACCGCCGCAGGTCGCGACTACTTCTTGTTGCGTCGCTGAACGCGAGTGCGCTTGAGCAGCTTGCGGTGCTTCTTCTTGGCCATCCGCTTACGCCGCTTCTTGATAACAGAGCCCACGACTACCCTCGCTCACTTCTCTTTACTCGTTGCTGGGCTGCATGGGCCCACACGACTTATGAGGGGCCAGCCTACCCGCCTGAGCGCCAGAGGTTGTAATCGAGGGGTTCCGGGCGAAATCCCGGGGACACGATCAAGCACCCCGGGACCCCTCCCGGACCGCCGTCAGGCTGTCTCCACCCCCACGTAGGACTCGCGAAGGTACTCGTGAACCGCTTGCTCCGGGACGCGGAAGGACCTCCCCACCCGGATCGCGGGCAGATGACCGCTGTGCACCAAGCGGTACACGGTCATCTTCGACACTCGCATCACCGAGGCGACTTCCGCCACGGTAAGGAACTGAACCTCGTTCAGAGGCCTCTCGCCAGCAGCCATGACACACCTGAACCTTCCGCACTCGACGGTCGCCGGCTTCCCCTTCCGGTGACACTTCGTCGTTGCGTGCTCACTCCCCAGAGTAGGGGCGGGTGATGCGAGTGGGGAAGAGGAGCCCCCATCGGCGGCCTACTGTGACAGACACGCTCGATTGAGTACATAGCGAGTAAGCGGTCGGTAGTAATCAGACCGCACAGCGTCATCAAGTGGAACGACGACGGACACCCGCCCCTCTGCCTCGCCGACGAACAGCGCGGGATCATCGGTGTCACCCAGGCCGATGGCCTCGAACCCCAGTTGACCTGCCCCGCAGACCCACCCGTGGTCCCCCACCACGAGTTCCGGAAGCGGTCCGCCGGCCTCCGCGGCCGCTGCCAGGGCGGTACGAACCGGGAGGGGGGAGTGGGTGTGCGCGCCGGTCGCGTGACCGGCGCCCCGCGCCCCGGGTTCCCGCACCAGCGCGACTCCTCGTACGTAGTCAAGGTTGTACGTGCGTAGACCGAACCGGGTCGTTATGTCGACACAGCTACCATGCGCGGAGGTGAGGACGGTACACCCGGCCGCCGACAGAGCGTCCGCGAGAGCGGCGTAGAAGCCGAGCAGGCGGTGCGGATGTCCGGTGCCGAGGAGCACCGGGGAACGGTTCCGCGCGGCTTCCGCAAGCCGCTCCGCGAAGGCGTCGAGCGCCACGAGGGTGCGATCGGGATCGATCACATCAGGCCCTGAGGTGTGCCGCGAATCTGCCGATACACCACACTTCTCCGCCATCAGGGCGATCAGATCGGACTGCTTCCAGTCCCATTCGGGATCGAGTCCGATCGTCACCCGCGGATCCCGGGCGGCGAACAGCCGATAACTCCTGAGACTCGCCTCCCGCGAGGTCGCCACGGCCCCGGCCAGCCTCACCGCCAGCAGATGCGCCCGCAAAGCCCCGGTACTCAACACACCCCGATGCTGCCGCAGGCACCACGCGCCCGCGCCCAAAACAGCCCGCCAATCCCACAGTTGGCGTAACTGCCGCGCCGGATGTCGGCTGCGGGCCGGTGGGGGCGGGCCGCGCAGTTCCCCGCGCCCCTGAAGGAAGGCGGGCTGCGCCCCGCCTTCCTTCATCAACCCGTCCGCCGTGTGCTCTGTCAGCCCGCCCGGCGAACCTCTCAGCCCGTCCGGCGTTTGAGGACAAGGGGGCGAGGGGGCGCAGCCCCCATGTGTGGACGGGAACGGGTAGGGGCGGCGGGGGCGGAAAAGGCCCTAGGCCAACAACCCCCGCAGGGGAAACGCCGCCCGCCGAGCGGCCAACACGGCCTGATCCAACCGATCCGCGGGGTCGTACCCCGCCTCCCACCCCACGAACGACACGGGCCACCGCCCGTCAGTCATCCGCGCAGGCCCCAACTGCCGCGTACGCGCGAACGCTTCCGCCCGCCAACTCTCAGGAATGACGGAAGACGGCTCCACCTCCCGCCCCGCAGCGATGGCGACAAGATGCGTCCAGGACCGCGGCACCACGTCCACCACCGCGTACCCGCCCCCACCGAGCGCGACCCACCGCCCCTCGGCGTACTCGTGCGCCAGCTCATGACACGCCACCTGCACAGCCCGCTGCGCGTCCAGCGACACGGCGAGATGGGCGAGCGGGTCCTCGAAGTGCGTATCGGCCCCGTGCTGGGTGACGAGCACCTGCGGCCGGAAGTCGGCGATCAGCTCCGGTACGACGGAGTGGAAGGCCCGCAACCACCCCGCGTCGCCGGTCCCGGCCGGCAGCGCCACGTTCACGGCGGACCCCTCCGCTCCCGCGGCCCCGGTCTCCTCGGGCCACCCGGTCTGCGGGAACAGCGTGCGCGGATGCTCGTGCAGCGACACGGTCAGCACCCGCGGGTCCTCCCAGAACGCGGCCTGCACACCGTCCCCGTGGTGCACGTCCACATCCACGTACGCGACCCGCTCGGCCCCCAGCTCCAGCAGCCGGGCGATGGCCAGGGCGGCGTCGTTGTAGATGCAGAACCCGGACGCGCCGCCCGGCATCGCGTGGTGCAGCCCGCCCGCGAAGTTCACCGCGTGCAGCGCGTCGCCCCGCCACACGGCCTCGGCCGCGCCCACCGACTGCCCCGCGATCAGCGCGGACACCTCGTGCATACCGGCGAAGGCGGGATCGTCCGTGGTTCCGAGCCCGTACGCCGCGTCGGCCGCCCGGGGATCCACGGAGGCGGCCTTGACCGCCTCGACGTAGTCCTCTCTGTGCACCAGCCGCAGGGTGGAGTCGCCGGCGGGCTTGGCCGCGACGACGTCCACCTCCCGGTCGAGCCCGAAGGCGTCGACCAGGCGCCGGGTCAGCGCCAACCGGACCGGATCCATCGGATGATCCGGACCGAAGTCATAGCCCGTTACTGCCTCGTCCCACATCAGCTGTGCGCGGCCACTCATGCCCGTCACCGTATCGGGAAGGTCCAGAAGCGAACGAACGGGCGTAGAACAGTGTCACGAGCACCAGCGCCATCGGTACGAGCATCGCGCCCCGATAGCTCCACGCGTCGCCCAGCGCTCCCACCAAGGGAGAACCGATCAGGAACCCCACATAGTTGAAGATGTTCAGTCGCGCGACGGCCGCGTCCGCGGCCCCGGGGAAGAGCCTGCCCGCCGCAGCGAAGGTCTGCGGCACGATCACACACAGTCCGAACCCGACAAGAGTGAACCCGAGCATCCCGACCCACGCGCCCGGCGCCACCGCCACGACCGCGAAGCCGGCGGCCGCGACGACCGCCCCCACCCGCACGACCGCCACCGCCCCGAACCGCCGCACCCCGAAGTCCCCCACGGCCCGCCCGAGCAGTGTGGTGACCATATAGACGTTGTACGGAACGGTCGCCAGCTGCTCCGAGCTGCCGAGCACGTCCTGCAGATACTTGGCACTCCAGTTGGAGACGGTCGAGTCGCCGATGTACGCGATGGCCATCACCAGACACAGCGGCAGCAGCTTGAACCCGACACCCGCGCCACCGGTCCCGCTGCCCCCACCGGCCCCGTCCGACGCCTGGGCCTCCTTGTGCCCGCTCCCGTCGACGTACCAGCGGCTCCCCACGAGCGCGGCGGGCAGCAGCACCAGCACGACGGGCAGATACGACACGAACAGCGCCAGATCCCAGTGCGCCCCCACCCACGCGAGCGAGGCCCCGACGATCCCGCCGAGACTGAACGCGGCGTGGAACCCGAGCATGATGCTGCGCCCGTACGTGTGCTGAAGGCTCACGCCGAGCATGTTCATGGACGCGTCGAGGGCTCCGACGGCCAGTCCGAACGCGGCGAGGGCGAGTCCCAGCTGCCACAGCCCGTCCCCGGCCCCTACCCTCAGCAGCGCGAGCAGTACGACCGGCTGGGCCCAGCGCAGTACGTGACTCGGCGGCACCCGTTTGACCAGGTGCTCGGTGCAGACGCTCCCGACGCCGGCGAGGATCGGCACAGCGGCGAGGAAGGCGGGCAGCAGCCCGTCGGACACGTCGTACCGGTCCTGGATCGCCGGGATACGCGTCACGAGGAGCGCAAAGGCGACGCCCTGGGCGAAGAAGCTGAACGCCAAGGAAGCCCGGCCGCGCCGCAGCACATCTGTCATGGCGGCTCAGCGTAGGGCTCAGGCTTACTCGTGGGTAGAGAAACCAGAAGATGAATTCTGCTCAGCTTCTGCCCGGGTCAGCTCTGGAGGAGTCCCAGGAGCTCGCCCATCTCCCCGAAGAGCCGGTCCGCATCCGCCAGCCGCCCGGCCGGCGTCATCGCCGTGAAGCCGTACACGTCCATCCCGGCCGCGCGGGCCGCCCGCACCCCGAGCGGACTGTCCTCCACGACCAGGCACTTCTCCGGGGGCACTCCCATCCGCTCGGCCGCGTACAGGAACAGGTCGGGCGCGGGCTTCCCTCGCCCGACATCCTGGGAACTGAAGATGCGCTCGTCGTCGAACCACCGGTCGAGCCCGGTCTTCCGGTGCCCCACCCTGATCCGCTCATGGCTCCCGGACGAGGCCACACAGTACGGAACTCCGTCCGCGGCCAGCTTCTCCAGGACCTCCTCGACCCCCGGAACCGCCTCCAACTCCCGCTCGAAGGCGGCGAACACCCGCTTGTGAAAGACATCGTCGAATTCGTCGGGCAACCGCTCCCCGGTCCGCTCGGCCACCAGGTCGTGTACGCGATGCATGGCGGCCCCCATGTAGTCGCGCAGGGAGTCCTCGTACGAGGTGGGGTGCCCGAGTTCGGTGAGATAGGCGGCGAGCAGGGTGTTGGAGAGGGGCTCGCTGTCCACGAGCACGCCGTCGTTGTCGAAGATCACCAGGTCATAGCGCATACCTACAGACCCTAAGCGTCTTTGAAAGCACACTGAAAGCATCCGAACTCCCCGGAACGCAAAAAAGCCCCCGCACCGAAGTGCGGGGGCTTTCTCAATAATAGTTCGGCGGCGTCCTACTCTCCCACAGGGTCCCCCCTGCAGTACCATCGGCGCTGTAAGGCTTAGCTTCCGGGTTCGGAATGTAAC
>NZ_JBHXTO010000251.1:0-3885 GCF_042677425.1 Streptomyces sp. NPDC127119
CCCGTCGTCCCCGGATACAGCCGCAGAACCTGCGGCTCCACCCTCGCCCACGGCGCCAGCGGACCAACCGCCTCGAAGCGGTACTCGTCCACCACGTCACCGGTGTTGCGCAGACGCAGCCGCACCGTCGTACTGCCACCCGGGTCCACGGTCGCGGAGGCGGGTTCCAGAGAAGTCCAAAGGCTCACACAAGGACGCTAGCCATCGGACGGGCCGCGGGCAGCGGACCCAGGTGCAGGCCCTGTTGCCCGAAAGGCCCACAGCCGGGGCCGTCAGCTCCTGGGGATCGGCGAACCGGTCGCCGTCATCACGAAGTGCGCGTAGGAGTCGGCGTTCATCAGTGCGCGCCGGCCCATGGCGTACCAGTTCTGCTGCCTCTGCGGACGCTGTGTCTCGTTGTCGCCCGTGTAGGTGGCCGGGTCGCGGGCGACCCGCTTGCCGAGCATCGCGGCGTCGTGCGTGGCGGCGGTGGCCGGGTCGAGGACCGTCGCCAGGCCCGCCTGCGCGGCGTCCTCCGACAACTCGTGGTCGTACGAGCTGTACTGGTAGTCCAGGGTTCCGGCGAAGCGGTGCGTGGCCTCGTGGATGACGTACCAGGCCACCTCGCCCTCCTCGCGGAGGTTGATCGGGCCGGTGCGCCCCGCGTCCATGGACGGCAGTTCTTCGCTCTTCATGTGGTCCGGATTCATCCGGGACATGTAGTCCTTGGTGCTCGGGGCGACCCACCCGGCCGCGCCGGACGCGGCGGCCCCCTTGGCAGTCGTGTCGAACATCGACGGCTGCCCGACCAGCGCGATCTGCGCGCCCTGGGAGTTCAGGCCCACCTGCACGCGTCGCAGCACCTCGGAGATACGCGGCACGAGCTCGCCGATCTGCTGCGGGGTCGCCGTCTGGAAGAGCGGGAACGCGGACTTCAGCGCCTGCAGCAGCAGGCCGCTCGGCGCGCCGCCCGCCGAGCTGAGCAGGGCCTGGGCGGTGGCCATCTTCTCCTGCGCCTCGACCACCGCCTTGCGGGTCCTGTTCTCGCGCTGCGGGTACTTGTGGTCGGCGATGGTCCCGCGCTTGGTGATGTCGACGGCTCCGCTGCTGTGGAGTTGCCGGGTGACGTCGTCGTACTTGTCGCCGTGCCGCAGGGAGGTGGAGTCGACCCGCAGGTCGGCGGTGGTCCTGGTCTGGCCGTTGCTGTCGAACCACGTGCCCGAGTCCTGCCCCAGGGCGTGGTGCGTCCGGGTGCTGCCGTTGAACGTCCAGATCGCGCGCTGGACCGCGTGCCCGCCGGAGGCGTGCCTCGTGCCGGACTCCTCGGTGGCGTCCTCCGTGGCGTTCTCGGCAGAGGCCGCGCGCTGCACCGGCGGCAGGCCGCTTCTCGCCTGTGCCTCGATCGCCTCCGCGCGCTTCTCGCCCCAGTCGCCCTGGCTTGAGACCTTCAGGCCCGAGCCGTTGTCGGCGCCCGGGACCGCACCCCTGCGCTGGTCCTTGACGTGCTGCAGCTCGTGGATGAGGGTCGGCTTGTCCTTGCCGTCCCAGACGACGTTCTCGCCGGCGGTGTACGCGCGGGCACCGATCGCCTTGGCGGACTGCAGGGCGACCGTGTCCGTGTGGAGCTTCACGGAGCTGAAGTCCTCGCCCTGGAACCAGCTCGCCGTCTCCTTGAGCAGCGAGCCGTTCATCCGGCTGCCCGGGGACTTCACGACCTGGTCCACCAGCTCGCGCTGTTCGTCCGGGGTGTGCCCGCAGCCCGCGCTGTGCTGGTGCTGCCTGCGCTGCACGGCCCGGGTCACCGCCGCGTTGCCCGCCGCGCTCTGCAGCGCCTGGATCCGGTCCGCGGTGGTGCCCCGCTCCGTCGTCGGGCGGACCTTGGCCTGATCACCACCGGCCTTCTCGGCCCGGGCTTCCTGCGCGCGCATGACCTTCCCCTCCACGGCTGCTCCTCCAGCATTATCCGAACGGGCCCCGCACGGGGAGAGCGGTACGGGCACCCGTGGGGGCAGGGCGGCAGGATCGGAGGGCACCCGGAGGCCCCAGGGTGCCCTTGCGGGCAGGGAGTTTGCCCCCGATCAGGTACTGCAGGACGTTTCAACGAACGCCCGCGCGCGTGAGAGTCGGGGGTAGACCTGTCTCGTACCCCGAGGAGAGCAGAGCATGCCGTCCTACCTGTCGCCCGGCGTTTACGTCGAGGAGGTGGCCAGCGGCTCGCGTCCCATCGAGGGAGTGGGCACGTCGGTGGCGGCCTTCGTGGGGCTCGCCCCGCACGGCCCGTTGAACGAGCCGACGCTGGTGACCAACTGGTCGCAGTACGTCGCGGCCTTCGGTGCCTTCACCGACGGCTACTACCTCGCGCACTCCGTGTACGGGTTCTTCAACAACGGCGGCAGCGCCGCGTACGTCGTACGCGTCGGTGGCGCGGCCGACGGCACCGCCGCCAACGGCGCGTCCGCGAACGGCGCCCCGGCGGCCGTTTCCGGCTCCGCCGCCCCCGCCGCGCTCACGGCCGGCGAGCCGAAGCAGCTGGGCACCTTCAGCGTGACCGCGGTCGCGGGCGGCTCGCTCAGCGTCGAGGTCGCGGACCCCGAGGGCGAAGGCCCCGCCGAGCGCTTCAAGCTGATCGTCAAGGACGGCGACAAGCCCGTCGAGTCCTTCGACGTGACCGCCAAGAAGGGCGGCCGCAACTACGTCGTCACGCAGGTGAAGGAGCGCTCCAAGCTCATCACCGTGCAGGAGGCGGCGCCCACCGCGCAGCTGGCGCGCCCCGACAACCAGACCGTGGCCCTGGCCGCCCCGTCGGCCGCGTCCACCTCCCCCGCCGTTCCGGCCGGGTCGGAGGACTCGCACCCGGGCCCGGCCCAGTACCTCGGCGACTCCGCCGACCGCACCGGCTTCGGCGGCCTGGAGGCCGTGGACGAGATCTCCATGGTCGCCGTCCCCGACCTGATGGCCGCCTACCAGCGCGGCGCGATCGACCTGGAGGCCGTGAAGGCCGTCCAGCTCGGTCTCATCGCGCACTGCGAGCTGATGGGCGACCGCGTCGCGGTCATCGACCCGCCGCCCAGCCTGAACGCCCGTGAGATCCGTGTCTGGCGTCAGGAGACCGCCGGTTACGACTCCAAGTACGCGGCCCTGTACTACCCCTGGGTGAAGGTCTTCGACCCGGCGAGCGGCCAGTCCCGGCTGACCCCGCCGAGCGGTCACGTCGCCGGCATCTGGGCCCGCAACGACTTCGAGCGCGGTGTGCACAAGGCGCCCGCCAACGAGGTCGTACGCGGCGCGGTGGACCTGGAGCTGCAGATCACCCGCGGCGAGCAGGACCTGCTCAACCCCATCGGCGTCAACTGCATCCGCGCCTTCCCGGGCCGCGGCATCCGCGTCTGGGGCGCCCGCACCATGTCCTCGGACCCGGCCTGGCGCTACCTGAACGTCCGCCGGTACTTCAACTACCTGGAGGAGTCGATCCTGCTCGGCACCCAGTGGGTGGTGTTCGAGCCGAACGACCACAACCTGTGGGCCCGGATCCGGCGCAACGTCTCGGCGTTCCTCGTCAACGAGTGGCGCAGCGGCGCCCTCTTCGGCCAGCGGCCGGAAGAGGCGTTCTACGTCAAGTGCGACGAGGAGACCAACACCCCGGAGTCGGTCGACCTGGGCCGCGTGATCTGCGAGATCGGCATCGCGCCCGTCAAGCCCGCCGAGTTCGTGATCTTCCGCCTGGCCCAGTTCTCCAGCGGCAGCGGTGAGCTGGAGGAGTAGGCACCGCCCACTCCCTAGCGGCGGGGGGGCGCCCCCCCCCCGGCCCCCCCCGCCCCCCCCGCACCGCCCCCCCCCCGCCACCCACACCAAAAAACCACCAAGCACAAAAAAAAAAAGTATTTGAAACCCCGGGGGTTATAAAAA
>NZ_JBHXTO010000251.1:3895-7557 GCF_042677425.1 Streptomyces sp. NPDC127119
GTTCGACCTCTCCCGCCCGCCCCTTTCCTCCTCCCCCCGCTGAGTGCGTGTGGACCAGCCACCCCCCCCCCCCCCCCGCCGGGTGCCCCCCCGCCCCGGGCCCCCCTGCTCCTCCTCGTACGGCACCGACCCGTACGACAACGACAAGAACCCTCAGAAGGACAGAGAACAGATGAGTCTCAGCCCGGGTGACGCTCTCACTTCACATAATTTCGGTCTCCAGATCGACGGCGTCATGGTCGAGTACCTCGCCGAGGTCAACGGCCTCAGCATCGAACAGGACGTCATCAAGCACCTGTCGAACTCGGCGCAGGGCAGGCCCGAGGTCAGCCTCATGCCCGGCGTGCAGAAGGACGGGCAGTGCACGGTCGTGCGCGGTATGACCCAGTCCCCGGCGTTCACGACGTGGATCAACGACTCGATCGCCGGTCAGATGAGCACGGCCCGCAAGAACGCCTCCATCATCATGATGGATTACCAGAACAACCCGGTGAAGCGGTACAACATGCGCAACGCCTGGTGTTCCAAGATCGACGCCAGTGCGCTCAAGGCCGGCGAGGCCTCCGCGCTCACCGAGACCGTGACCATCGTCTTCGAAGAACTGGTCATCGAGTAATGCGCCGTACTGCTGCCAGGGCGGGCGCGGGCCCGGTCGTGGACGCACCGGTGCCGGAGCCGGTGGCGGCGCCGGAGCAGACCTTTGCGCCCGCGCCCCCCCCCCCCCCCGCCCCGCACGCACACGCTCAACCGAGCGTCACTTGACCTCGCGCAGACCCAGCGGGCCCGCGATCTCCTCCGCCATCACCCGGCCGGCCTCCTCCGCGAGGGCGTCCTCGCTGAGCTCCTGGTCGGTGTCCAGGCCGTCCAGCTCCTGCAGGGGCTGGTTCAGCCGGACGTGCGCCACCAGGGACTGCAGGGCGCGCAGGGTGGCGGAGGCCGTGGAGCCCCAGTTCGAGAAGTACGAGAACTGCCACCACCACATCGCCTCGGTGGTGCGGCCGGCCCGGTAGTGGGCCATGCCGTGCCGCAGATCGGCCATGACATCGGCCAGATCGTCCGAGATACGGGCCGGCACCGGGGGCTTACGGGGCTCGTACGGGTCGAAGACCTCGGAGTAGACGTCGACCGGGTCGAGCATCTCGGCGAGGCGTTCGCGCAGCTCGTCGACGTCCGGCTCGGGGCCCAGATCGGGCTCGTACCGCTCGTCGGGAAGGATGTCCTCGTGGGCGCCGAGACGGCCGCCGGCCAGCAGGAGCTGGGAGACCTCCAGGAGGAGGAAGGGGACGGCCGAGTCCGGCTCGTCGCCTCTCGCGACCTCTGTCACCGCGACGAGGAAACTCTCGATCTGATCCGCGATCTGGACCGAGAAGTCGTCGGGGTCGGGATCGGTCGCGTGCAGCGTGGCGTCAGACATCTAGAAGCCGGCCTTCCTCAAGAACTTCCCCTACATCAACCAGTCGTTCAGACATCCAGCAGCCGCCTTCCCTCGAAGGCGCGTCCCAGGGTGACCTCGTCGGCGTACTCCAGGTCGCCGCCCACCGGCAGCCCGCTGGCGAGGCGGGTGACCCGCAGGCCCATGGGCTTGATCATGCGGGCGAGATAGGTGGCCGTGGCCTCGCCCTCCAGGTTCGGGTCGGTGGCCAGGATCAGTTCCGTGACCGCGCCGTCGGCGAGCCGCGCCAGCAGCTCCCTGATGCGCAGGTCGTCCGGGCCCACACCCTCGATGGGACTGATCGCGCCGCCGAGCACGTGGTACTTGCCCCGGAACTCGCGGGTCCGCTCGACGGCGACCACGTCCTTCGGCTCCTCGACCACGCAGATGACCGAGAGGTCGCGGCGCGGGTCGCGGCAGATGTTGCACAGCTCCTCCTGCGCCACGTTCCCGCAGGTGGCGCAGAAGCGGACCTTCGCCTTGACCTCCATGAGGCACTGCGCGAGACGGCGTACGTCCGTCGGCTCCGCCTGGAGGATGTGGAAGGCGATCCGCTGCGCGCTCTTGGGACCGACGCCGGGCAGCCGCCCCAGCTCGTCGATGAGGTCCTGGACCACGCCTTCGTACACGGATTGCCTTCCTGTTCCCACGGACTCGGTACGTACCGTAGTCGCGCTTGCTCTCTTCGTACGTACGGTAGTTGGCGGTCGGCCTTCTTAGAAGGGACCGCCGGGTTGACTTAGAACGGCAGGCCGGGGATGCCGCCGGCGCCGCCGAGCCCCTGGGCCAGCGGTCCGAGCTTCTGCTGCTGGAGCGCCTGGGCGTTCTCGTTGGCCGCCTGGACCGCCGCGACGATCAGATCGGCGAGGGTCTCGGTGTCCTCGGGGTCGACGGCCTTCGGGTCGATGACCAGGCCGCGCAGTTCGCCCGAGCCCGTCACCGTCGCCTTCACCAGACCGCCGCCCGCCTGACCGTCGACCTCGGTGCGCGCCAGCTCCTCCTGGGCGTTCGCGAGGTCCTGCTGCATCTTCTGGGCCTGCTGGAGCAGCTGCTGCATATTGGGCTGGCCACCACCGGGAATCACGATCAGCTCCTGGTTCGTACGGCTGTGAGTACTGCGGTGAGTACTGCCTTCGGATACGGCTTTCCGGCGTGAATTCCGCCTTGGCACGAGCCTACGTGGTCTACCGGGCCGTCGCTTCGGCACTCTTTCGAGTGAGAGGGCGACTTGGTCTATACCTGATCAGGACCCACATCCGAGCGGAAAAGCCCCGAAAGCAGGACTGTCACCACCCATGGGGCGGTAGTAAGGGTGCGGCGCATCCGCACCACGCGCCACACCACCGTCATCGTCACCGTCACACAACGTCACAGCGAGGGAGCGTCGGGTGAGCCAGCCGGACATGCAGCCCGAGGGGCCGGCCCCGGGCGGTCGGCGCGACGGTCCCGTGGAACCCGGCGATCTGATGGGCCGGACCTTCCCGCTCGGCGACTGGGGTGAGCCGGCCGAGCGGCTGGACGAGCTCTACCGGTGGGTGGAGGCGGGAGCGCTCACCACCACGCACTGGTACCTCGCCGACCGGGTGTGGAAGCGGCGGGGAGCGCGGGCCCTGCGGGCCGGGGCCGCCGCGGGGGCCCTCGCCGGGGCCGGACTGCCCCTGCTGGACCTCGCCGGAGTGCTCGGCGGGGGCGCCGCCTGGGGATATCTGGCCCTGCTGGTGGCGGTCGCCTGTGTCGCGGGGGACCGGTTCTTCGGAGTGACGTCCGGGTGGATGCGGGACGTGGCGACCGCGCAGGCCGTGCAGCGGCGGCTGCAGGTACTCCAGTTCGACTGGGCGTCCGAGTGCGTACGGGAGGTTCTCGGGCCCGCCGAGGGGACGGCCGGGGAGGCCGCCGAGCGATGCCTTGCCGTGCTGCGGCGGTTCTCCGAGGACGTGGCGGAGCTGGTGCGGGTGGAGACCGCGGACTGGATGGTGGAGTTCCGGACGGGGGTGGCTCCGCTGGCGCTTCAGGGGGGTGGGGGTGGGTCCGCGCGGGATGCCGCGCCGGTCGCTCGGGCGCCCCTGCCGCCGGGCGCGCGGCCGAACATGCCCCGCCAGCGGCCCCCGGAGCCCCGGTAGGGGCGTTCTCCCTCGCCCCCGCCGCCCCTACCCGTCCCGTCACAGACTCGGGGGCTCCGCCCCCGAACCCCCGGTCCTCAAACGCCGGACGGGCTGAAACGCTTACAGCC
>NZ_JBHXTO010000252.1:0-7513 GCF_042677425.1 Streptomyces sp. NPDC127119
GTTTCGGCGCCGTACCCCGGCGGGGGGGTGCCGGCCGCGTCCCGGTGGCACCCCCCGTCCGGGTCATGGGCGTCGCGCGTGGGCGAAGCCCCGTCGGTGCCAGAGCAGGCCGCCCGAGTGCGTGGGCTCGCCGCGCACAGCGGTCACCCGTCCCACGAGGATCGTGTGGTCGCCTCCTTCCAGGACGTCGTGGCGGACACAGTGGAGCGTGAGTGAGGCGTCCCTGATGACGGGGGCCCGGTGGGAATCGGCGGCCAGGGGGACGCCGTCGAAGCGGTGTTCGGCCGGCCGCATGAAGCGTTTGACGAGGTGTTCCTCGCCCGGGCCGAGGAGGTGCACGGCGAAGTCCTCGGCGCCGGTGAGCGTGTCGTGCGAACGGGAGTTGCGGTCGAGGCAGACGAGGAACAGCGGCGGGGTGAGGGACAGTGAGCTGACGGCGCTGGCCGTCAGGCCGCGCGGCCGGCCCAGGTCGTCGTAGCAGGTCACGAGGGTGACGGGGGCGGCCAGCGCGGACATCGCGGCGCGGAAGGCATCGGCGAGGTCCTGGACCGGCTGAGCCGCCGTCGCGGACGAGGACGTGCTGGACGAGGACGTAACGGGCGAGGACGTGCCGGGCGGGGTCTGGGATTCGAGCAGTGTCGAACTCATCGGGCCACCTCCAGAGGCCGGGCCGATCCTTGAAGCCAGTGGCCCTCGGGGCGGCCGGAGAACCCGTCCCGGATGTCCCAGACGACATGGCCGCCCTTCACCGTCGTCGTGAAGCGTCCGGTGAAGGTCCAGCCCTCGTACGCGGACCAGCCGCACAGCGCCTGGACGTCGTGGGCGGAGAACTGCCAGCGGTCGGACGGGTTCAGCAGGGTCAGGTCCGCGTCCGCACCGGCTTCGAGCCGGCCCTTGCCGACCAGGTCGAAGAGCCGGGCAGGTCCCTCGCCCATGAGCCGGGCCAGGTGCGCGGCAGCCTCGTCCGGAGCGATGTCCCGGGTCCGCAGGCCGGTCCAGACGGCCGTGGCCAGTTCCTGGACGCCGGGCAGACCGGGTGGTGCGTCGGCCGGCGGACGGTTCTTCTCCTCCACGGTGTGCGGGGCGTGGTCGCTGCCCAGGGTGGCGACCTCGCCGCGCAGCACGGCCTGCCACAGCCGCTTCTGGTCACGGCACTCGCGGATGGCGGGGGAGAGCCGGGTCCGCGGGCCGCGCCTGGTGGTGTCGTCGTGGGTGAACGAGAGGTGATGGCCGGTCACTTCGTAGGTGAGCGGCAGCCCTTCGGCGGCTGCGGCCGACAGCAGATCGGCCTCCTCCGCCGACGACACATGCAGGATGTGCGTCTTCGTCCCGTACTCGCGCACCAGGCGCACCACATGGGCGACGGCGACGATCCCACCGGACCGCGGCCGGTGCGGCTCGTATCCGCCGTACGTGTCCGGGGCGCCCGAACTCGCGTCGAGCAGGTCGAAGACGTGCTGGTCCTCGGCGTGCAGGACGAGCCGGACACCACCGCGGGCGGCGGCGGCGAAGGCCCGCCGCAGCTGCTCGCCGTCGCGGAACACGACCGGGGCCGTGTGATGTCCCGCCATGAACACCTTCGCCGAGCAGGCTATGCGCGGGTCCAGCTCGGCCAGCAGCTCGGGATGGTCGGGGTCGGCGCCCATGTGGAAGCGGTAGTCGATCCACGAAGTGCCCTGGATCACCGCGGCCTTGGCGAGCATGCTGCTCTCGTCCAGGGACGGCGGACGGGTGTTGGGCATGTCCATCACGGTCGTCACACCGCCGACGAGGGCGGCCCGGCTGCCGTGCTCCCAGTCCTCCTTGTACTCCAGACCGGGTGTGCGGAAGTGGACGTGGGAGTCGATCAGACCCGGCAGCACGTAACGGCCGGCGGCGTCGAGGCGCGGGCCCGGCGGCAGGGGCTCGCCCGGCGCGAGGAGGGCCGCTACCCGGCCGTCCCGGACGACCACCGTTCCGTCGCGGACACCGTCCGGGGTGACGAGGCGGCCCCCTTCGACGATCAGATCGGCGGGCGGGCCGACGGGCGGGCCCGCGGGAGTGGCGCCGGGCGGACCGGCGGAGAAGGCGGCGGGCAGACCGGCGGAAGGATCGGCCGATCGGGGCTTCAACGGTTCCACGTCAGACTCACCAGTTCCTTGCAGAGGTCGTTGGTCGGTCCCATCAGGGCGACGGCACGGGCGTCGCGGCCGTAGCGGTTGATCTCGTTCGAAGCGACATAGCCGGCCGAGCCCAGCAGCCGCTCGACGGCGTTGATGACGCGCTCGGCCGCCGAGGAGGCGACGAGCTTGGAGTGGAGCGTGGCGATCCCCGGGTCGTCGGCGGTCCGGCGGCCGGCCCGTTCGACGACCGCGCGGGCGGTCTCGACCTCGCCCGCGATGTCCACCAGCCGGTGCCGGACGGCCTGTTGGGCCAGCAGCCCGCGCTTCTCGGCGTGCCGGTGGGCGAGTTCGAGGGCCGCCTCGGCCAGGCCGACGGACACGGCACCGAGCGTGGCACCGCTGTCCCGGACCCCGGCGATGATCGAGGCGGCGGCGCCGACCGGGCCGAGCCGGGCGGTGTCGGGTACGTGGCAGTCGTGCACGGAGACGAAACCGGTCGCCGAACCGCGCATGCCGGTCAGCCGCATCGAGGTGTCGGGTTCCAGGCCGGGCGCGTCCGCCGGTATGAGGAAGAAGGTCTGACCGGCGGAGCCGTAGCCGGTGTCCGGGGCGGCGTCCGGCTCGGGCTCCTCCGTCTGCGCCAGCACCAGGTAGATGTCGGCCAGTCCGGCACTGGTGGTGAAGGACTTGGCACCGTCCAGGACCCAGCCCCCGTCGGGTGTGCGGCGGGCGACGGTGGACAGCTGCTTCTTGTTCGCGCCCGCTCCCGTCTCGCTCCAGGCGGAGGCGGCGAGCCAGTCACCGCGGGCGAGTTGGGGCAGCAGCCGGCGCCGCAGGGCCGGGCTGCCGTGTTCGAGGATGCGCCTGCTGACCGCGTAGTGCTGGAACAGCATGATCGAGGCGGAGGCGTTGACCTGCGCCACCTGTGCGACCGCCGAGTTGAGGCCGTGCGCGTCGGCGCCGGTGCCGCCGTACTCGTACGGCAGGGCCAGTCCGAGCAGTCCGGTCTCGCGGAGCAGGGCCAGCGCGGGCCGGTCGGGTTCGCCGCTCGCGTCGGCGTCGCGGGCGGCGGCGGCGAGGCGTTCACGCATCGACGCGGTCAGACCGGTGGACGGGCCGGCGGAAGGTTCGGTGGACGGTCCGGCGGACAGCTCGCCGGCCGACTCGGGGAGCGGTACGTCGGTCTCGGTCAGTGCCCGGGCTTCGGGCACGGTCAGGCTGTCAGCGGAAGCCATGACAACTCCTCGGAGGTGGGGGCGGGCAGGAAGAGACCGGCGTAGTCGACCTGCTTCTCCGCGACGGAGATCCAGGCGAGCCGGCGGTCGCCGGGGCCGCCCGCGATACGGGCCGAGGCGCGGACCGTGGCGCCCGGTGTGCGCAGGGAGAGCAGGTCGCTGTCCGGCTGCTCCGAGACACCGGACAGCAGGTAGGGGATCGTGCCCTCCACGGCGGCGCCCGCCGCGAGGCAGGTGGCCCCGGTGAGCGCCACCGTCGGATGCCAGGACGGTACGGAGATGGCGCGGACCGCGAGGGCGCCCGGACCGTCCGGGAGCAGCGCGGCCACCTTGGGGAAGGCGCCGGTGGTGTCCCAGCCCAGCGTCCGGCAGACCGCGAGGCGCAGCCTGGTCATCCGGTCGAAGAGCACGAGGTCGTCGGCGAACAGGCCCTCGACCGTGTGGACGCCGAGTTCGGCGGCGTGCACGAAGAGATACGGATTGCCCATGGAGACCAGCGAGACCGGAACCGTACGCCCCTCGAAGGGGATGCCGGTGACGGGCTCACCGGTGATCAGGAGGTCGTTCACCGGCCGCGGCGGCGAGCAGAGGAAGTGGGCCGTGAAACGGGTGCCCCCGTCGTCGGTCTCCTCCGCCTCGCACACCACGTTGTCCCCGTTGTTGAGGACGTTGACCCGGACCCGGCAGCCGGCCACGAGGGGCTGGATCATGCCGGTACGGGCCGCCGCCTCGACCGCCGCCAGGATGGAGTGGCCGCAGGAGCCGCGCAGGTCGAAGCTGTCGAAACTGTCCGGCATCGACTGGACGAAGCGGTAGTCCAGGTCGAACAGGGGATGCCGGGAGGGCTGCACGAGGGCGTTCTTCAGGACGTCCGCGGCTCCCTGGTCGGCCAGGGCCGACCGTAACTCGGAGAGCCGGGCGAGGAGTTCGGGTTCCGAGTCGGGCAGGGTGCGCGCGTCCATCACGGCGGTGGGGCAGGGGGTGCCGTGCGCACGGGCGAGGCTGACAGTCACGCCGCCTCCTGGAGGACTCGGACCGGAGTGTGGAGCGTGACCGGGGCCTGGGCCGTGGCGAAGAACTCCTGGCGCCACAGCTGGTGCGACATCAGGGACCACAGGGCCAGGGAGACGGCGTCGCTGGGGCGGGTGGCCTGCTCGTCGAAGAGGGCGTCGACCCGCTCGGGGCGGATCCGGCCGTCGGCGCGCAGGGTGTGGGGAGACAGGACGTCCCGGGCGAGGGTCCACAGCCGCTGGCCGGGTGTGAGCATCGCGGTGACCGGGAGGGTGAAGGGCTGCTTGGGCCGCTCCAGCACACTGCGCGGGATCAGCCCCTGCGCGGCCTGGTACAGGGCCCGCTTCACCCCCAGACCCGGTACGAGCCGCTGCTCGTCGGTGAGGGTGGACGCGAAGCGCACGACGGACGGCTGGGTGAACGGCAGCCGCACCTCGACCGAGCTGGCCATCGACAGATGGTCGACGCGCCGCAGGTGGTAGGCGGGGAGCCGGTAGCGCTGCTCCACCGCGCCGATGCGCTGCAGCCGGGTGCCGGGGCTGCTGTGCAGGATCCGCCGGATGCCGGGCGGCAGGGCGGGACCGACCGCGTTCACGGCGATGGCGTACTCGTCGGTGTACAGGCTTTGGCGCAGGGCCCGCGGGACGGCGGCGAGATGGTCGAGGTAGCCGTCGATCCAGTTCGCACCGTGGTGTGCGGCGACCGCCTGGGTCATCCGGGAGTAGCCGCTGAACAGTTCGTCGGCCGCGTCGCCGGTGAGGGCGACCTTGAAGCCGGCGTCACGGACCGCGCGGAAGAGGGAGAAGGTGGACAGGGTGATGGGGTCGGCGTTGGGCTGCCCCAGGTGGCGTACGACGTCGGTCATGAGGTCCGGGAAGGTGGCCGGATCGACCTCGACCTGGTGGTGGGTGGTGCCCGCGGCGCGGGCGACCTCGGCGGCGTAGGCGCGTTCGTCGCTGGGCCAGGTGCCGGTGTAGGCGATGTTGAAGGTGTGCAGGCTGCCGGAGCCGCCGCTGTCGCGCAGTGCCTGCGCGGCGAGTGCGGTGACGAGGCTGGAGTCGAGCCCGCCGGAGGTGACCGCGGCGACGGGGGCGTCCGCGATCAGGAGCCGGGACACCTCCTCCGACAGCAGGTCGCGCAGCTGGTCGCCCGCCTCGGTGAGGGTGCGGTCCTTGTCGGGGCGCAGGCCCTGCTCGTGGGCCATCGGACGCTGCTTGATCCGCAGTCCGTCCCGGTGGCTGAGGAGGACGGTGGCGGCCGGCGGGAACACCTGGATGCCGCGGAACATGGTGCGGTTGCCGAACGGCGTCTTGGAGGTGAGGTAGGCGTCGAGACCCGCCTCGTCCTCCTCGGCCTTCACCCCGGCGAAGCCCAGCAGCGCGGGGAGTTCGGAGGCGAAGTGGAAGCGGCCCGCGGCGCGGTCCCAGTGGTAGTAGAGCGGCTTCATGCCCGAGTCGTCGGTGGCCAGCACCATGCGGGGGGTCTCCCGCAGGTCCATGACCGCCACCGAGTACATGCCGTCCAGGTGCTCGGCGAACCGGTCCCCGTAGGTGATGTACAGCGCGGGCAGGATCGAGCCGTCGCACAGGTCGTCGAAGTGGAAGCCGAGGCCGGCCAGACGCGAACGCAGCTCGCCGTGGTTGTAGATCTCACCGTTGAAGACCACGGTGACCCGGCCGAGGTGGTAGGGCTGGGCGCCCCCCTCGGGGTCCATGATCGACAGGCGGTTGTTGCCCAGGGCCCAGTCGGGCCGGTGCGCGACACCCTGGGCGTCGGGACCGCCGTGGTGCATCAGGTCGGCGACGCGGCGCAGTTCGGCCTCGTCGGAATGGACGTTGAAGGTTCCGTATATGCGGCACACGCTGCGTTCACCTGACCTGTGAGGAGTAGCCGGCGGCGGAGTAGAGCGCCGGGTCGTAGGGGCTGGGCCCGCCGCAGGTCACGAAGCGGCGGGCGGTGGGACCTGTGTGCGGGTTGCGGGCGCCGTGCAGCACGCCGGGCGACGCGTACAGGACGTCACCGGCGCTCACGTCGATCCAGCGGTCGCGCAGATACATCTGGCCGACGCCCTCGAAGGCGATGAACGCCTCGTCGCTGTCGGGGTGGAGATGGACGTTGAAGGTCTCGCCGGGCTGCTGGATGCCGCAGTGCAGACACAGCCGGCTGCTGCCGTTGCCGGGCCAGAAGACGAAGTTCATGGTGGCCCGGCGCTCGGCCGCGTCCACCTGCCCGGTGCCGCCGAAGCCGCGGAGCTGGGTGGTCTCGTCCCACAGGGAGGAGTGCAGGACCGGCTCGCTCCCGACGGGGGCGTTCGCGAGCGGGGTGCGCCACACGTAGGCGGTCAGACCCCTGCCGTCCGCGGTCAGGGTGAGGGCGCGGCCGGTGGGGGCGTAGGCGGCGGATCCGCGCTCGACGGGGGATTCGAGCTCACCGACGGCCGCGGTGCCCGTCCCCGAGAAGACGACGACCGTGTTCTCCTCGGCCGCGCTGTGCTCGGGGGAGTACGACTCGCCGGCGGCTATCCGGACGACGTGGAGGGTGACATGGGTGGCGCCCGCCGCCGGGCTGACGGGGGTGGCGACCGTGGTGCGGGCGGCGGGGTCGGCGCCGGCGACGGGCCGGAACTCGAACTCGGCCGCGGTGATGATGCGGGCGTCACCGAGGGCGGTGGCCGGATGGGGTGCGGGTGCGGTGGATGGGGGCATTCCGGTGGCTGCTTCCTGTGTACGAAGGCCGGTGCGGTGGCGTCGGCCCGCTGGTGCGGTGGGGGAATCGGGGGCGAGACGGGGGAGGTGGGGGAGACAGGAGATACGGGAGAGGCGAGTGGGTGGGGTCACAGGGGCCGGAGGGGCTTCTGTGGCTCCTTTTCTCTTGCTCCTGAAGGTTCGCGCGGCGGGTTCCCGGTCGTGTCCCGCGTCGCTCCCGGCGCACGGAGCGGGCGCGGGAACCGGGTGGGTGCGTGCCTGGCGGGGACCGGACGGGGCTGTGACCCGTAAGGGGCACGGGGAACGGCGCACTCTGTTGCCTTGAGGGGCGCGGGGAACGGCGCGGCTCGCCCCACGTACCGGGCGCCGGCCCTCGGGGCCGGGACACGCGGGCAGCGGGCATCAAGCAGCCGGCCACACGCGAACGCCGCACGGCGCGCCCCCTGAGCAGGGGGCGCGC
>NZ_JBHXTO010000253.1:0-7411 GCF_042677425.1 Streptomyces sp. NPDC127119
CCCCTAGACACCTAGGGGCGCGGGGAACTGCGCAATCCTTCGGGCCCGCCCCCACCGACCCGCAGTCGAAGGCGCCAGCCGAAACTCAGCTGAGCGAGCGCAGCGCCCCCGCGTCGAACGCGGCCAGTTCCCCGAACCGTCCGCCCAGTACCTTCACGGCCCACTCCGGGTCCTGGAGCAGCGCGCGGCCGACCGCGATCATGTCGAACTCCTCGTTCTCCAGCCGGTCGAGCAGATCGTCGATGCCCTTGACCGGCGCGCCCTCACCGCGGAAGCCCTTGAGGAAGTCCCCGTCGAGGCCGACCGAGCCGACGGTGATGACGGGCTTGCCGGTGAGCTTCTTCGTCCAGCCGGCCAGGTTCAGCTCGGAGCCGTCGAACTCCGGCAGCCAGTAGCGCCGCGTCGACGCGTGGAAGGCGTCCACTCCGGCCGCGGCCAGGGGCGCGAGCAGGGATTCAAGCTCCGCCGGGGTCTCCGCCAGGCGCGCCTTGTACACGTCCTGCTTCCACTGCGAGTAGCGGAAGAGGACGGGGAAGGCGGGCGAGACGACCGCCCGCACCGCGGCCACGATCTCCGCGGCGAACTTCGTACGGGCGACGAGGTCCCCGCCGTATCCGTCCGTGCGGCGGTTGGTGCCCGCCCACAGGAACTGGTCGAGCAGATAGCCGTGCGCGCCGTGCAGTTCGACGCCGTCGAAGCCGATGCGCTCGGCGTCGGCGGCGGCGTCGGCGAAGGCCTGGATGACGTCGTCGAGGTCGGCCTGGGTCATCTCCTTGCCCTGGCCTGCGGTGCCGTCCATGCGCAGGCCGGACGGGCCGACCGCGGGCGCGTCCGCGTACGGCGGCTCCCCGGCGGAGCGCACCATGCCGATGTGCCAGAGCTGCGGCACGATCGTCCCGCCCGCCGCGTGCACGTCCGCGGCGACCTTCGCCCATCCCGCGAGCTGCTCCTCGCCGTGGAACCGCGGCACCCGGTCGCTGTTCCCGGCGGACTCGTGGTCCACGTACGTGCCCTCGGTGACGATGAGGCCGACACCGGCGGCGGCGCGGCGCGCGTAGTACGACGCCACGTCCTCCCCCGGAACTCCGCCCGGCGAGAACTGCCGGGTCATCGGCGCCATCGCGATCCGGTTCGGAACGGTCAGGCCGTTGAGGGCGACGGGCCGGGAAAGGACCTCGGCGGCGCGGGAGGCGGAGGGGGCGACAGTCACGTGGGGGCTCCTCATGGGGGGGGAGGGAGGGGATTGCACATCCCGTCGGGTATGTGCATACGCATGGATAACTCCCCGGACAACCATCCCGGCGCCCGATGCATTCCTCCGCCCCCCACCCACCTCTGTGACCCCGGACACGATCCCGGCACAGCCCCAAAAGCAGCCCCGGAAGCGGTCCCGGGCACGATCCCGGGAACGCCCGAGGGCGGCACCCCTGGAATGGGGTGCCGCCCTCGGTTCGTACAGCTGGGGTGAAGCAGTGCCGCAGCAGTGTCGCGGCGGTGGACCGCCGATCCGTTTCCGGATCAGAAGTCCATGTCACCGCCCGGCATGCCGCCGCCGGCGCCGGCGCCGGCCGAAGCCTTCTCCGGCTTGTCGGCGATGACGGCCTCGGTGGTGAGGAACAGCGCGGCGATGGACGCGGCGTTCTGCAGGGCAGAGCGCGTGACCTTCGCCGGGTCGATGATGCCTTCGGCGATCATGTCCACGTACTCACCGGTCGCGGCGTTGAGGCCGTGACCGACGGGCAGGTTGCGGACCTTCTCGACGATGACGCCACCCTCAAGACCACCGTTGACGGCGATCTGCTTGAGCGGGGCCTCCAGGGCGAGCTTCACGGCGTTCGCGCCGGTCGCCTCGTCACCCGTGAGCTCGAGCTTCTCGAACACCGAGGAAGCCTGGAGCAGAGCCACGCCACCACCGGCGACGATGCCCTCCTCGACGGCCGCCTTCGCGTTGCGAACGGCGTCCTCGATGCGGTGCTTGCGCTCCTTGAGCTCGACCTCGGTGGCGGCACCGGCCTTGATGACGGCCACGCCGCCGGCCAGCTTCGCCAGACGCTCCTGGAGCTTCTCGCGGTCGTAGTCCGAGTCCGAGTTCTCGATCTCGGCACGGATCTGGTTGACCCGGCCCTGGACCTGGTCGGCGGAGCCGGAGCCGTCCACGATCGTGGTCTCGTCCTTGGTGATGACGACCTTGCGGGCACGGCCCAGCAGGTCCAGACCCGCGTTCTCCAGCTTCAGGCCGACCTCCTCGGAGATGACCTCGCCGCCCGTGAGGATGGCGATGTCACCGAGCATGGCCTTGCGGCGGTCACCGAAGCCCGGAGCCTTGACGGCGACGGACTTGAAGGTGCCACGGATCTTGTTGACGACCAGCGTCGACAGCGCCTCGCCCTCGACGTCCTCGGCGATGATCAGCAGCGGCTTGCCGCCCTGCATGACCTTCTCGAGGAGCGGGAGCAGGTCCTTGACGTTGGCGATCTTCGAGTTGGCGATCAGGATGTACGGGTCGTCGAGGACGGCCTCCATACGCTCCATGTCGGTGGCGAAGTACGCCGAGATGTAGCCCTTGTCGAAGCGCATACCCTCGGTGAGCTCAAGCTCGAGACCGAAGGTCTGGGACTCCTCGACGGTGATGACGCCTTCCTTGCCGACCTTGTCCATCGCCTCGGCGATGAGCTCGCCGATCTGGGTGTCGGCGGCGGAGATGGAGGCCGTGGAAGCGATCTGCTCCTTGGTCTCGACATCCTTGGCCTGCTCGAGAAGGGCACCGGAGACGGCCTCGACGGCCTTCTCGATACCGCGCTTGAGGGCCATCGGGTTGGCACCGGCGGCTACGTTGCGCAGACCCTCGCGGACCAGCGCCTGGGCGAGCACGGTCGCCGTGGTCGTTCCGTCGCCGGCGACGTCGTCCGTCTTCTTGGCGACTTCCTTGACCAGCTCTGCGCCGATCTTCTCGTACGGGTCCTCAAGCTCGATCTCCTTGGCGATGGAAACACCATCGTTGGTGATCGTGGGGGCGCCCCACTTCTTCTCTAGGACGACGTTGCGGCCCTTGGGGCCAAGGGTGACCTTGACGGCGTCGGCGAGCTGGTTCATCCCGCGCTCGAGACCGCGCCGTGCCTCCTCGTCGAACGCGATGATCTTGGCCATGTGAAGTGGTCCTCCCGGACTGGGGTGGAATCTCCAGGACCGCGCCCGCGCCCGCGACGGACGGCCTGCAGACCTCGTGGTTCCTTGCCCCACCCGGCCTGCGGGCCTCACTGACCCGATCCTCGTTGTCACTCTCACCTGCAGAGTGCTAACGCCAATGATTAGCACTCGACCCATGCGAGTGCAAGCGTCTCTCAATGATCCGCAGGTGGGAGGGGGTGAGGGGAGAGGGCGCCCGATGACCATGGGGCGCACGCGCGACCCCCGAACGCCCCGCGCACGACTCCGGCGCCGGCACACCCAAGGGCCCGTACCCGGGTCGCCGGCATGCCGAAGGGCCCGTACCCGGGAGGTACGAGCCCTTCGGAAGAAGAACGTCGCTGCAGTAAGTCGGCGCGTGCTTCAGCCGGTCGCCAGTCGGACCATGTCCGCCTGCGGCCCCTTCTGGCCTTGCGAGATCTCAAAATCGACCCGCTGACCCTCTTCCAGGGTGCGGTAGCCGTCCATCTGAATCGCGCTGTAGTGGACGAATACATCCGCACCACCGTCGACCGCGATGAAGCCGTACCCCTTCTCCGCGTTGAACCATTTGACGGTGCCCTGAGCCATGCCTAACTCCCCTATTACTGGCCCTTGCACAGACCCGCACTTCGCGGATCCGGGTCAGACCTCACCCCCCAACGGTTGGGGGTGTGCGCCGGAACGCGTCGACCGCGGCTGAATGTATCCGTCCAACTGCCGTCTGCAACAGGTCAATCCGACGAGAATTCCGGGCACGGCTGATCGGAAATATGTGAAGGATTTACACAGATTCAGGGCAAGTCGGGCCCGGTAAATGCCATAAACGGCTCAAAAGGACCAGTTACTTTGGCTGCTTCTTGTCGGGCCCCGGGCGCGAACTCATATGCGCCGACCTTGCGAAGCGAAGCAGCTTCCCCAACTGTACCGCGCTCAACCATACAGAATTGCCCCCTCCGCTTCAGTCGCGGAGAGGGCAATTCGATGAACTCTGCGTGTTCGACATTACCAAGGGTAATGATCAACGGCGCCGGGCGGGCCCCGGACGGGACGCCGTGCGGGGCGCTCAGCCTCCGGCGACCGCCGGGATGATCGAGACCCCGACGCCGTCCGGCGTGGCCGTCTCAAGACCCTGCTCGAAGCGGACGTCGTCGTCGTTCACGTACACGTTGACGAACCGCCGCAGCTTGCCCTGGTCGTCCAGGACACGGGCCGCGATACCGGTGTGGTTCTTCTCCAGATCGGCGATGACCTCGGCGAGGGTCGCCCCTTCGGCGGCCACTTCGGCCTGACCACCCGTGTAGGTACGCAGAATGGTGGGGATACGGACGTTGACGCTCACGGGACCTCCATCAGGTAGGGCTGTGGTACAGCGCCCCCTCTTCGGGGGCGCGGGGAACTGCGACAGCGATCAGGACCCGAGCCCGGCCTCATGGAAGGAGTCGAGGTTCGGACGGATGGTCGCGGTCAGCCCCGTGTCGGAGGCGACGGCGTCCAACGTCTTCAGACCGTCCCCCGTGTTGAGGACGACAGTCGTCAGAGTCGGATCGAGCAGACCGGCTTCGATCAGCTTCTTCGCCACCCCCACCGTCACCCCGCCGGCGGTCTCCGCGAAGATCCCCTCGGTCCGCGCCAGCAGCTTGATCGCGTCGACGACCTGGTCGTCGTTCACGTCCTCCACGGCCCCGCCCGTCCGGCGGGCGATGTCGAGCACGTACGGCCCGTCGGCCGGGTTGCCGATCGCCAGCGACTTCGCGATCGTGTTCGGCTTCTGCGGCCGTACGACGTCGTGCCCGGCCTTGTAGGCGACGGACACCGGCGAACAGCCCTCGGCCTGGGCACCGAAGATCCTGTACGGCCTGTCCTCGACGAGACCGAGCTGGATCAGCTCCTTCAGCCCCTTGTCGATCTTCGTCAGCTGCGAGCCGGAGGCGATCGGCACGACCAGCTGGTCCGGCAGCCGCCAGCCGAGCTGCTCACAGATCTCGTACGCCAGGGTCTTGGAGCCCTCCGCGTAGTACGGCCGCAGGTTGACGTTGACGAAGCCCCAGCCCTCGCCGGCCGGGTCGCCGATCAGCTCGGAGCAGAAGCGGTTCACGTCGTCGTAGTTGCCCTCGATGCCGACGAGCTCGCCGCCGTAGACCGCGGCCATGACGACCTTGCCCTGCTCCAGGTCGTGCGGGATGAACACGCAGGAACGGAAGCCGGCCCGCGCGGCGGCGGCGCCCACCGCGCCCGCGAGGTTGCCGGTGGAGGAGCAGGAGAGCGTGGTGAAGCCGAACGCGCGCGCGGCCTCCAGCGCCTGGGCGACGACACGGTCCTTGAAGGAGTGCGTCGGGTTGCCGGAGTCGTCCTTGACGAAGAGCTTGCCGGCGTCGACGCCCAGCTCGCGCGCCAGGTTGTCGGCCTGGACGAGCTTGGTCCAGCCGGGGTTGATGTTCGGCTTGTCCGCCACGTCCGCGGGGACGGGCAGCAGCGGCGCGTACCGCCAGATGTTCGCGGGCCCGGCTTCGATCCGCTTGCGGAGTTCCTCGGTGTCGTAACCGGAGAAGTCGTACGCGATCTCCAGCGGGCCGAAACACTCCTCGCAGGCGAACACCGGACCGAGCGGTACGCGGTGGCCGCATTCGCGGCAGGAGAGCGCGGCGGCCGGACCGAGATCGACGGCGTTCGCGGAGGGGGTGGAGTTCGTGGTGCTTGCAACTGTCTGCGCAGCCATGGAGGCGAGGCCCTTTCCTCATCTTCCTCACGACGCACTTCGCCATGAGACGGATTTGGCACCTTCCCGAGCCGGGAGCCTCGCTGCACTGATCAACAATGATCAGGACGAGACCGGCTGGAGGGTTGCCGGGGCTTCAACGGGCCGTATCCCTCTGCCCCTCTGGATGAGCGGTATTTAGTTGTCTACGCAACGACCCCCGACATGCGATGGTCATCAGCGTTGTTCAAGACTGTAACCGACGGCATGGATGGTGGAGAAAGCCGTCCGAACCGCGAGATGACCGTCACACCGGTCCCACATCGCGGCGGGACGCACGCATCCCGATGAACGCAAGGGAGAGCCGCACGTGCTGGAAGACGTCGAGCGCTGGCTGAGCACGCGCTCCTGGTCCGTCGAGGACCGCCCGCTCAAGAAGCTGATCGCCGCGAAGCGGTCCACGGGCTCCACGGTCAGTGTCGTACTGCCCGCTCTCAACGAGGAGGAGACCGTCGGCGAGATCGTCGCCGTGATCCGCCGTGAGCTGATGACCGCGAGAGTGCCGCTCGTCGACGAGATCGTGGTGATCGACTCGGGTTCGACGGACCGCACCTCCGAGGTCGCCGCCGCCGCGGGCGCCCGCGTGGTGCACCGGGACGAGATCCTGCCCCGCATCCCGGCCGTGCCCGGCAAGGGCGAGGTGCTGTGGCGCTCGCTGCTCGTCACCCGCGGGGACATCGTGGCCTTCGTCGACGCGGACCTGAAGGAGTTCTCGGCGGACTTCGTCTCCGGGATCGTCGGTCCGCTGCTCACGGATCCGGGGGTCGACCTCGTCAAGGCGATGTACGACCGCCCGCTGGGCTCCGCCGCGGGTCAGGGAGGCCGGGTCACGGAACTCATGGCCCGGCCGCTGCTCAACATGCACTGGCCGCAGCTGGCCGGCTTCGTGCAGCCGCTCGGCGGGGAGTACGCGGCCCGCCGCTCGCTCCTCGAACGGCTCCCGTTCCCCGTGGGCTACGGCGTCGAGCTGGGCATGCTGGTCGACTCGCTGCACCTGGTCGGCCTGGACGCCCTCGCACAGGTCGACGTGGGTGTGCGCAAGCACCGGCATCAGGACGGGCAGGCGCTCGGACGGATGTCCGCGGCGATCTACCGGACCGCTCAGCTCCGGCTTGCCCGCGGGCACATGATTCGGCCGTCGTTGACGCAGTTCGTACGGGGAGAAAGTGGCTTCGAGCCGCGGACGTACTCGGTGGACATGGAGGAACGTCCTCCGATGGCCGACATCCGGGAGTACGTGTCGCGCCGCGCGGCTTAGCGGTACCGACCACTCCGCGGAGAGCACCGTCTCCGTCCGCGGGCCCGGTGGGGGCTGGTCGCGCCGTTCCCCGCGCCCCTGATGGGGGCGCGGGGAACGGCGCAGTCTTGTCGCTTTTAGGGGCGCGGGGAACTGCGCAGTCTTTTGGTTTTTGGGGGCGCGGGGAACTGCGCGGCACGCCCCCACCCACCCACGGTCTCCCCTCCGCGGCCAGTGGGAACGTTTGCGCG
>NZ_JBHXTO010000254.1:0-7176 GCF_042677425.1 Streptomyces sp. NPDC127119
GGTGAGCGGGGTGTGGTGCGTGCAGCTGCAAGGCGGAGGAGGGCGTCGACGCGGAGCGTCGGCAACCGACGACAACGCCGCAGATGTGCGCACCACACCCCGCGTCTTCGCCGTGATCGACCGGACAGGTCCTAGTTGGTGAAGGTGATGTACTTCCAGGCGCCGTGGGTCGTGGAGCCGATCTTCGCCGTCCTGCAGTGCTTGGAGGCGTTCTTGCCTGACGAGTACAGCTTGCCGTTGTTGCCGAGCGTCAGCGTGGTCGCCCTGCGGGACACCTTGCAGGTGACCTGGTTCATGCCCGGCACCCGCCGACGCGCCCGCAGGGCCCGGGGTGTCGGGGTCGCGGCTCAGCCGTGCAGGGTCCGGTACGCCTCCGCCGCCCCCGGGTGCAGGGCGATTCCGCCCGTGCCGATCAGGCTGCCGACGTCGAGGAACTGGGTGCCGACGGCGTTGTCGGGGACGAGGGCCGTCGCCCGCAGGACCAGCAGGCGGGTCAGTGCCTCGGCGACGGCGTGCGGCAGATCGGGGCGGCACACCAGCAGGTTGGACACCCCGATGGTCGCCACTCCGCCCGCCGACCGGTACGCGCCCTGCGGCAGGGACACCTCCTCCAGACCGGAACCGGCCCGGCCCTCACGCCCGCCCAGCCGGGGCAGCAGCCCGGCCAGCGGCAGGAACCGCAGACCGGGCCGTTCGTCGAGGTCGGACAGTGCGGGCAGGGGCACCCCGCCCGCGACGATCAGGGCGTCGACCGAGCCCGCCCGCATCGCCTCGGCCGCGTCGGCCAGCGGGAGATGGAGCACGGGCACGTCGGCGGTCGGGGTGAGGCCGGCCGCGTGCAGGATCCGGGCGCCGAGCACGGCCGCGCCCGACCCGGTCGCGCCGAGCGAGACGGGGTGTCCGGCCAGGTCGGCCACCTCGCGCACGGGGGAGTCGGCGCGGACGACGAACTGCAGGTAGGTCTCGTACACCCGGCCGATCGCGCGCAACGGCACCGGCCGCGGGAAGAGGTCCGTGCCCTGGGCGGCCAGCGCCGTGTCGGTGAGGACGAGTCCGAGGTCGGCGCGGCGGTCGCGCAGCAGCTCGATGTTGGTGAGGCTGCCCGCGGTGGTGCGGACGCGGCAGTTCAGCCGGGGGTACGCCGACTCCAGTTCCGCGGTGAGGAGGCGGCCGAACGCCTCGTAGAACGCGGTCGGTTCACCGGTCGCGATGCGCAGCACACCGCTCGGTCCGGGGCGCTGCCCGGAGGCGTCGGCGGTGAGCGCACCGCCGAGAACGGCGACGGCGGCCGTGCCGAGGGCCGCATGCAGGAGGGTGCGGCGGTCGAGGGGGCGGGATGCCGGACGGGGGCGGGTCATCGGGCATCACCGCTGCCGCCCGCGCCGCTCGTGCCGCCCGCTCCACCCGGCGCCGCGCGCGGCACCAGCGCCCTCGCCCGCAGCCCGCGCGGTCGCGCCGCCGTCAGGTCCAGTCGGCCGCCCCGGCCCGCCAGCAGTTGTTCGGCGATGGCCAGGCCCAGGCCCGTACCCGCCGTGCGGTTCTCGCGCTGGCGGCCCGAGCGCCAGAACCGGGTGGTGGCCAGGGCGAGTTCGTCCGTGCCGAGGCCGGGGCCGTCGTCCGTCACCGTGAGAACCGCGAACCCGGGCTCGGTGGTGCAGGCGAGGGAGATCTCGGCGCCCTCGCCCGCGTACTTGATGGCGTTGTCCAGGAGGATGTCCGCGATCTGGGCGAGTTCGCGGTCCGTGCAGGCGGCCGGGACCGGGACCGGGTGCGCGGCCGAGGTGGGGGCCAGGGACAGCCGGGCTCCGGCGCGTTCGGCGACCGGCTTCCACAGGCGGTGGCGGTCCGCCGCCACCGCCGCCGCGTCGCAGTGGCCGCCCGAACCGTCGGTCACGGTCAGTTCCCCGGCCCGGTGTTCCGCGGTGGCGAGGGCGAGCAGATCGTCGAGAAGGGTCTCCAGGCGGTCGAGTTCGGTGGTGACCCCGGTGTACGTGCGCTCCCCCGACGGGGCCAGGTGCGTGTGCAGGGCGTCGACGCGCAACCGCAGCGCCGCCATCGGGTTGCGCATCTGGTGGGACGTGTCGGCGACGAGCCTGCGCTGCTGTTCCAGGGCCGCCGTGACGGTACGCGCCATACGGTTGAAGCCGATCGCGAGCTGGCGCAGTTCGGGCGGGCCGCCGGCCCGGGTCTGCTCGGGCGGGAGTCCGGCGGCGAGCTGGCCCACCGCCCGGTCGAGCCGGCGCAGCGGGCTGACCACCCATCCCGTCGCGGCCCGCGCGAGCACCGCGCAGGCGACGGCGACCAGTGCGGCCCCGGCGAGGACGGCGGCCCAGCGCCGGGTGATCTCGTCCGCGGCGGTGCCCACCGAGGCCCGCAGCACGACGGCCCCGGAGACCCGGGTCCCGGTTCCGGCGGGCTCGGCGAACATCCGGTGCCCCCGTGACCAGGGGCGCAGTGCCGCCGAGGGATGCTCGGTCTGGTTGCGCAGCGCCGCGTCGAGCAGCCGGGCGACCGCGGGGTCGGCGGCCCGCATACCGCCGGTCTGGACGACGGTCCTGCGGCGTGTGTCGGTGACGACGAGCGGTTCGCCGTACAGCGCGGTGTAGCGCCGGGCCTCGGCGGCGACGGCCGAGGTGTCGCCGGTCGCCGCGGCCTGGTCCATGAGGGCCGCGAACCGGTCGAGGTCGGCGCTGCGGGCGAGGACGAGCTGCTGGGTGCGGTCGGACGCGGTGAACAGCAGCAGCGGTACGGCGAACGCGGCCACCGCGATCACGACGAACAGCAGCAGCGCGGCCTGGACCCTCGTGCGCACGCGTCGGCCCCTCAGTCCTCGTCGGCCCTCGTCGAGGTGCCGAAGCGGTAGCCGAAGCCCCGGATCGTCGTGAGCAGGTCGGGGCGGCGCAGCTTGGCGCGCAGCTGGGTGAGATGGACGTCCAGGGAGCGGGACACCCCGTGGTGGGCGTCGCCCCACACCTCGTCGAGCAGCTGCTCGCGGCTGACCGCCGTGCCCGCGCGCCCGGCCAGCACGGCGAGGATGTCGAACTCCTTGGTGGTCAGCTCGACCTCCGCCCCGCCGACCCGGACCCGGCGCGCGTCCAGCTCCACCTCGACGTCGGCGGCGCGGACGGTCCGTACGGCGGGGGCGGCCAGCGCGTTCCGGACGCTGTTACGCCGGGTGACGGTGTCGATGCGGGCGAGGAGTTCGGCGAGGCGTACCGGCTTGACGAGGTAGTCGTCGGCGCCGAGGCGCAGCCCGCGCACCACCGAGCGTTCGTCGCCGCGCGCGGTGAGCACCACGACCGGCAGGTCGCTCACCGCCCGCAGCGCGCGCAGCACGTCCAGGCCGTCGGTGTCGGGCAGTCCCAGGTCGAGAAGGAGCAGGTCGGAGCTTCGGTGGTAGGTGAGCACGTCCCGGCCGTAGCGGACCCGGCGGGTCTCATGGCCGTGGTCGTACAGGGCCTCGACGAGCGCGGCGGCCACGCCGTCGTCGTCCTCGGCCAGCAGTACCTGCACCCGGTCCACCTCCTTCGTCCGCTCCGAGCTCTGCGGGAAACGCGGCCACTCCCCGTAGCCACGCAACCGAATGTAGACCACACCGGCCCCGCGTCCGCCGGAGTGTTAAGGGGACGTTAGTTCTGTGTCCGGTCCTCTCGTGCGGCGGCGCGGGCCGGGGTGAGGCTGCACGGCACCCAGCAGTGCAGCTCGGCTTGCGAAGGACGCCGTCATGATCATCGACTGTCACGGTCACTACACGACCGCCCCTCCCGCCCTCGGGGCCTGGCGCGATCGGCAGATCGCCGCCCTCACCGGACCGTCGGCCGCCCCCGACCCCGCGGACCTGCGCATCGGTGACGACGAGCTGCGCGAGAGCATCGAGGCGAACCAGCTGCGGCTGATGGACGAGCGGGGCATCGACGTCACGGTCTTCTCGCCGCGCGCGTCGTTCATGGCCCACCACGTCGGGGACTTCGAGACATCCGCCGCCTGGGCCGCGCTCTGCAACGAACTCTGCTTCCGGGTCTCGCGGTTGTACCCGGAGCGCTTCGTGCCGGCCGCGATGCTCCCGCAGTCGCCGGGCGCCGACCCCGCCACCTGCGTCCCCGAACTCACCCGCTGCGTGGAGGAGTACGGCGCCGTCGCGGTGAACCTGAACCCCGACCCGTCGGGCGGCCACTGGACCTCCCCGCCGCTCACCGACCGCTCGTGGTACCCGCTCTACGAGAAGCTGGCCGAGTACGACATCCCGGCGATGATCCATGTCAGTACGAGCGTCAACCCGGCCTTCCACACCACCGGCGCGCACTATCTGAACGCCGACACCACGGCGTTCATGCAGCTCGTCCAGGGCGACCTGTTCGCCGACTTCCCGACCCTGCGCCTCGTCGTCCCGCACGGCGGCGGGGCCGTCCCCTACCACTGGGGCCGCTTCCGGGGCCTGGCGATGGCACTCGGCAGACCCCCGCTGGAAGAACACGTCCTGGGCAACGTCTACTTCGACACCTGCGTCTACCACCAGCCCGGCTCGGACCTCCTGTACGACGTGATCCCGGCCCGCAACCTCCTCTTCGCCTCGGAGATGATCGGCGCGGTCCGCGACATCGACCCGTGCACCGGCCACCACTTCGACGACACCCGCCGGTACGCCGAGGCCGCCGGCCTCTCCCCGGACGACCTGGCGGCGGTCCAGGAGCACAACGCCCGCGCGGTGTACCCGCGGCTGGACGCCCTGCTGAAGCGACAGGGCAGGTGAGGCGGCCGATGACTTCCCTCTCCCCCAAGACGCCCGGCTGGCTGGACTGGTACGCGGGTCCGTCCACCCCCGCCTTCCGGCTGCCGCCGGGGACCGTCGACACGCACTGCCATGTCTTCGGCCCGCAGGCGGAGTTCCCCTTCGCGCCGGAGCGCAAGTACACGCCCTGCGACGGCGGCAAGGACGACCTGTTCGCGCTCCGCGACCACCTGGGGGTGGCCCGCAACGTCATCGTGCAGGCCACCTGTCACGGCGCGGACAACAGCGCCATGGTCGACGCCGTCCGCTCGGCGGGCGGCAGGGCCCGAGGCATCGCGACCGTCCGCCCCGACATCACCGACGGCGAACTCCTCGCGCTGGACGCGGCGGGTGTGCGCGGGGTGCGCTTCAACTTCGTACGGAGGCTGGTGAACACCTCGCCCGCCGACGACCTGCTCACCATCGCCAAGAAGGTCGCCCCGCTCGGCTGGCACGTCGTCCTGTACTTCGAGAGCGTCGACCTGCCCGAGCTCGAGGGCTTCTTCGGGTCACTGCCCGTGCCGCTGGTGGTGGACCACATGGGCCGGCCGGACGTGACACGGCCGGTGGACGGCCCGCAGTTCACCCGCTTCCTGCGGTTCGTCGAGGACAACGACGTGTGGGTGAAGGTGAGCTGCCCGGAACGCCTGACCGTCACGGGCCCGCCCGCCCTGCACGGCGAACCGCACGGCGATCCGCACGGTGAACGGCACGCCTACACCGACGTCGTCCCCTTCGCCCGCCGGGTCGTGGCGGAGTTCCCCGACCGGGTGCTGTGGGGCACGGACTGGCCGCACCCCAACCTCACGGACCACATGCCCGACGACGGCCTGCTCGTCGACCACGTCCCGCACGTGGCGGTCACGGCCGAGCAGCGGCACAAGCTCCTGGTCACCAACCCGATGGGCCTGTACTGGCCCGGCGAGGACTACTGACATGCAGCACTCCAACGCGCTGAACCGGCTGGACAGGCTGCCGGTCTCCCGGTTCCACAAGGTCACCCTGCTCGCCGTCGCCTTCGCGTACTTCTTCGAGTTCGCGGACATCAACAGCTTCGCCACCACCGCGCCGAAACTGATCAAACTGTGGGGCCTGACGGTCGACCAGGTCGCCTACGTCACCTCGCTCTCGTTCGTCGGCATGTTCGTCGGGGCGATCGTCGCCGGGTCCATAGCCGACCGGTGGGGCCGCAAACGGGCCCTGATCTGGACCACACTGTTCTTCGGCGTCTCGTCGTTCGCGGCGGTGTTCTCCTGGGACCTGGTCTCGCTCGGCGTGTTCCGCGTCCTGACCTCGGCCGGCCTGTCGGCGATGACCGTCGTCGGGGTCGTCTACGTCAACGAGATGTACCCGTCGGCGATCCGCGGCAAGTACCAGGCGTACGCCATCGCCATCGGCATCTGCGGCACGCCCGTCACCAACCTCATCGCCAGCGCCGTCGTCCCGCTCAACGACTGGTCGTGGCGGCTGGTCTACCTGTGGGGCTCGCTCGGTGTCCTGCTCGTCCTCTTCTCCGGCCGCCTCAAGGAGTCACCGCGCTGGCTGGAGAGCCGGGGCGAGCACGCGGCGGCCGACGCGGTCCTGACCGAGATCGAGACGGCCGTGACGGCGGAGAAGGGGCCGCTGCCCGAGCCCGCGCCGCCGGTCGCGGAGACACCGTCGACGAAGGCGCCGCTGCGGCTCCTCCTCCAGAAGAAGTACCTGCTCCCGACCCTGCTGCTCTCCGTCCTGTGGATGACGCAGACCATCGGCTTCTTCGGCTATTCGAGCTGGGCGCCGACGCTGCTGGCCAAGGAGGGCTTCAGCGTCGAGAAATCCGTCTTCTACGTGGCACTGACCACGGTCGGAGCGCCGCTCGGCTGCTATCTGGCGTCCCTGGTCACCGACCGGTTCGAACGCAAGTGGTGCCTGGTCGCCTTCGGCACGGTGATCGCGATCTGCGGGCTGCTGTACGGGCTCACCTTCAACCCCGTGCTCATCATCGTGTTCGGCTTCCTCGTGAACCTCTTCGAGCGGGGATACACGGCGCTGGCGTACGCGTACTCGCCCGAGCTGTTCGACACGCGGGCCCGGTCGCTGGGCACGAGCGTGTCCTACGGGCTGGGGCGGCTGTCGAACGCGGCGGGCCCGCTGATCGTCGCCGCGCTGTACACCGGGCACGGGTATCAGAGCGTCTTCTACTTCATCGCCGGGACGTGGCTGGTCGGCGCGGTCACGCTGGCCGCGTTCGGCACACGGACGCGCGCGACGCGCTTGGCCGAAGCGGAACCCCAGCGGACCCGCGTCCCGGTGTAGGCCCTACCGGAGCCTCGGGCCGGGTGCGGGCCCGTGGGGGCTGGCCGCGCAGTTCCCCGCGCCCCTAAAAGATTGCGCAGTTCCCCGCGCCCCCATTCAGCTGTCTCTTATAC
>NZ_JBHXTO010000255.1:0-7148 GCF_042677425.1 Streptomyces sp. NPDC127119
TCGCCCCCGCAGCCCCTACCCTTCCCGTCACTGTGTCCTCAAACGCCGGACGGGCTGAAAGATGTCCGCCGGTCCGGGGATATCTCAGCCTGTCCGGCGTTTGAGGACCGGGGGTTCGGGGGCGGAGCCCCTGAGTCAGGTACGGGACGGGCAGGGGCGGCGGGGGCGAGAAAAGGCCCCACCCATTCCCCCACAGGCACCCGTTCACTCATCCGTTCACGCGATGGTGCGATCATCCACCCCCGCACGGATGCCCCCGAACAACCCCGGGTAGGCCCGGCTCATGACGCAGCCGTTCGAACTCCCCCACTTCTACACGCCGTACCCCGCACGGCTGAACCCGCACGTCGAAGAGGCCCGCACCCACACCACCCACTGGGCCCGCGGCATGGGCATGCTGGAGGGTTCCGGCATCTGGGAGCAGGCCGACCTCGACGCCCACGACTACGGACTGCTGTGCGCGTACACGCATCCCGAGTGCGACGGCCCCGCTCTCTCCCTCATCACCGACTGGTACGTGTGGGTCTTCTTCTTCGACGACCATTTCCTGGAGACCTTCAAGCGTAGCCAGGACCGCGCGGGCGGCAAGGCCTACCTGGACCGTCTGCCGCTCTTCATGCCGCTCGACCTCGCGACCGCCGTGCCCGAGCCGCAGAACCCGGTCGAGGCGGGCCTCGCCGACCTGTGGGCCCGTACGGTCCCCTCGATGTCCATGGGCTGGCGCAGGCGCTTCGCCGAGTCCACCGAGCATCTGCTCAACGAGTCGATGTGGGAGCTGTCCAACATCAACGAAGGGCGGATCGCGAACCCCGTCGAGTACATCGAGATGCGCCGCAAGGTGGGCGGCGCCCCCTGGTCGGCGGGGCTCGTGGAGTACGCGACGGCGGAGGTCCCCGACCAGGTCGCCCGCTCCCGGCCGATGCGCGTGCTGATGGAGACCTTCTCCGACGCGGTCCACCTGCGCAACGACCTCTTCTCGTACCAGCGGGAGGTCGAGGAGGAGGGCGAGCTGAGCAACGGCGTGCTCGTCCTGGAGACGTTCTTCGGGTGTACGACGCAGCAGGCCGCCGACACCGTCAACGACGTCCTGTCCTCCCGCCTCTACCAGTTCGACCACACGGCGCTCACCGAAGTGCCCGCGCTGGCCCTGGAGAAGGGCCTCACGCCGGACGAGGTACGGGCCGTCGCCGCGTACACCAGAGGGCTGCAGGACTGGCAGGCGGGCGGCCACGAGTGGCACATGCGGTCCAGCCGGTACATGAACGAGGGGGCGCTCAAGTCCTCGCCGCTGGACGGCCTCACCGGCCCCGGCACCTCCGCCGCCGACGTCGGCGCGCTGCTCGCCGCGGCCGGCGCCGACCGGCTGCGCGCGTACACGCACGTGCCGTACCAGAAGGTCGGCCCCTCGCTGCTCCCCGACTTCTACATGCCGTTCCAGGTCCGGCTCAACGCCGGCCTGGAGGGGGCCCGGCGGCGCATCACCCCGTGGGCGCACGACATGGGCATCCTCCAGGAGGGCATCTGGGACGAGGACAAACTCGCCGCCTACGACCTGCCGCTGTGCTCGGCGGGCCTCGATCCCGACGGCACCCCCGAGGCGCTGGACCTCAGCGTGCAGTGGCTCGTGTGGGGGACGTACGGCGACGACTACTACCCGATGGTGTTCGGGAACCGCAGGGATCTGGCCGCCGCGAAACTGTGCACGGCGCGGCTGTCGGCCTGCATGCCCCTCGGGGGCGAGGAGATCCCGTCCCCGGCCAACGCGATGGAGCGCGGACTCGCCGATCTCTGGCTGCGGACCACGGCCACGATGACGCCGGACGCGCGCCGCACCATGCGGGCCTCGGTGGAGGTCATGACGGAGAGCTGGGTGTGGGAACTGAACAACCAGCTCCAGAACCGCGTCCCCGACCCCGTCGACTACCTGGAGATGCGCCGCGCGACCTTCGGCTCCGACCTCACCATGAGCCTGTGCCGGCTGGGCCACGGCCCCGCGGTACCGCCGGAGGTCTACCGCAGCGGCCCCGTCCGGGCACTGGAGAACGCGGCGATCGACTACGGGATGCTCGTCAACGACGTCTTCTCGTACCAGAAGGAGATCGAGTACGAGGGCGAGGTGCACAACCTCATCCTCGTCGTGCAGAACTTCTTCGGCTGCGACTACCCGAAGGCGCTCGGCATCGTCCACGACCTCATGACCCAGCGCATGCGGCAGTTCGAGCATGTCGCCGCCCACGAGTTCCCCGTCCTGTACGAGGACTTCGGCCTCTCCGACGAGGCCCGCGGGATCATGGAGGGCTATGTAGTGGAGCTGCAGAACTGGATGGCCGGCATCCTGAAGTGGCACTACGACTGCGGGCGTTACGGAGCCGCCGACCTGGCCCGCCGGGCCCACGGCTTCGTGCCGGGGCAGCTCCCGGAGCTGCCGTTCGGCAGTGTCTGGCGGACCGCCACGGCCACCGCCCTCTGACCCCGGGCGGGGGAGTCGCGGGCGCTGTCACCCGTTCGGGGATCGTCGCGAGCAGGTGCGAAGGGTAGGGCTCCGGCCGGAGGCGATCCATGGAACAGACAGTGCTGCGTCCCAAGCCGATGCCAGGTCAGGAACCGGGAGTTCAGGAGCCGGTAGGTCAGGAACCGGGCGGCGGCGACCGCCCGTCCGGTCCGGGCCGCCGTCCGCACGCCGCACGGCGGCGCGGGCGACGGCTCACGACCCTGTTGTTCAGCCTGTTCGTCGGGACGGTCCTCGTGCTCTCGGGGGTCGGGCTCGGCACGATGGGCGCCACGGTGATCGGCATGAGCCGGCTCGCCGAGCTCCAGGGGCGGGCGGGCGCCCAGCAGGCGTCCGCCGCGTCCGAGGCGGCCGGCCGCACCGGGTCCGGTCCGGGCGGCGGGAGTCCGGCCGCACTCGCGAAGCCGTCCGAGCGGTCGGCAGAGCGGTCGACCCTCGGCGTGGAGGCCGTCGACGCGTCCGGCGGCCCCGGCGCGCTCCTGGTCGGCGTGCACGCCCCCGGGCCCGGCCACACCGCGGGGCTCGTACGGGGTGACGTCCTGCTCGTCCTCGGCACGACCCGCGTCGACTCCGCCGCCGACCTCGCACGGGCCGTCGCCGCCGCCCGCCCCGGGGAGAAGACCGGACTCACCCTGCGGCACGCGGGCGGCGGCTACCAGCAGGTGTCGGTGACCCCGGGTGTCGTCATCTGACGGGCGCCACCGGGAGCGTCCGTCACCCAGCCACCCTGAAGTGGCTCGTCAACCGCCCCTCGTCGTCGAGCACATGAAAGGCGAAGCCGGGAGGCGCGTCCCGGTCCGCCGCGCCCTCGCCCTCCCAGGGCAGCCGCAGCGTCCAGGTCACCCCGGGCCCCACGACCAGCGGCCGGCCGGCGAACACCGTGGCCGCGGGCGTGTGGGCGTGCCCCGTGATGATCCCGGCCACCCCGCTCCGGCGTTCCAGGAGGGCCGCCAGCCGTCCGGGCCCGCGCAGCCGGTAGGCGTCCGGCAGAGGGTGGTGCAGCGCCACGGGCGGGTGGTGGAAGGCGAGCAGCGCGGGCACCGAACCGTCCACCTCGTCGAGCGTCTCCTCGATCCAGGCGTACGTCTCGTCGTCCAGCTCCCCCTCGTCGCTGCCCGGCACGCTGGAGTCGCACATCAGGACGGCCGCGCCGTCGAGCACCCGCACGCTGTTCACCGGCCCCTCGGCCCCCGATCCACCCGTCGCCGATCCGCCCGCCGCCGGTTCGCCGAGCAGTGCCTTGCGGTAGGGGCCGCGGCTGTCGTGGTTGCCCGGGCAGGTCAGCACCGGGAAGGGCGTGGCCGGGTCGTTCAGCCCGAGGAGACGCGCCGCCTCCCCGTACTCGGCCTCCGTCCCGTGGTCCGCGATGTCCCCGGTGACCAGCAGGGCGTCCACCCGCCCCGGCAGCTTCCACAGCAGGTCCCGCACCCGTTCGGCGCGCTCCGTAGCCCGTCGGCTCCCGTCCAGATGCAGGTCGCTGATGTGCGCCAGCACGAGCATGCCTCCGCCGCCTCCCCTGAATGCCTCAACTAATGGAGTGTCATCATCCAAGCATTAGCTCTAATGGTTGAGCAATGGGCTGCCGTTAACGGGAAATGCGTTGCCGCGCCTCGCGCGCGGGGCCACGATGGGCCCATGTTCAGCACCCTTCTCGCCTTCCTGGGCGCCTGCACCCTGATCGCCGCCTCCCCCGGCCCGAGCACCGTGCTGATCATCAGGCAGTCGCTGCGGAGCAGGCGTTCGGGATTCCTGACGGTGCTCGGCAACGAGACCGGCGTCTTCACCTGGGGCGTCGTCGCCGCGTTCGGCCTGACCGCGCTGCTCACCGCCTCCGAAGTGGCGTACGACGTGATGCGCGTCGTCGGAGCCGTCGTGCTCGTCGTCTTCGGCGTACAGACGCTGTGGCGGGCGCGGCACACCCGGGGCGGCATGGACGACGGCGGGCCCCAGGAGGAGGCAGGGAGCGGCTGGGCCTCCTACCGGACCGGTCTGCTGATCAACCTCGCCAACCCCAAGGCGGCCATCTTCGCGATGTCCTTCCTCCCGCAGTTCGTCCCGAAGGGCGCCCCGCATCTGCCCACCATGCTCGGGCTCGCCGCCCTCTGGGCGGTCTACGAGGTCGGCTACTACAGCGTCTACGTGTGGTTCGTGGGACGGATGAGGACCGTGCTGTCCCGGGCCGGTGTGCGGCGCAGGCTGGAGCAGGTCTCCGGCGGGGTTCTGCTGCTCCTCGGCGCCAGGCTGGCCCTGGACAACTGACGCCTTCGAAAGAAGCACCCCCGACCGGCTCGCGTCACCCCCGCCGTCCGGGCAGGATGCTGCCCGTGGCCCCTTTCCACCCGCGGCTCACCCCGCACCCCGCCCAGGGAACCGACCCACGGAGGACCGGATGACCGGCACGCCCGAGCCCTTCACCGCCGACGACTACCGGGCCCGGATGGAACGCGCCGCACGGGCCGCCGACGCGGCGGGGCTCGCCGGGGTGCTCGTCGCGCCCGGACCCGACCTCGTCTGGCTCACCGGCTACGCGCCGCCCGCCGCCACCGAGCGGCTCACCCTGCTGGTACTGGCCGCGGGGCAGGACCCCGTGCTCGTCGTGCCCACGCTGGAGGCCCCGGACGCCGAGAAGGCGGTGGGCGCGCCCGCCCTGAAGCTGCGCGACTGGACCGACGGCAAGGACCCGTACACCACCACGGCCCCGCTCCTGGACACCTCGGGCCGCTTCGGCGTCAGCGACAACGCCTGGGCGCTGCACCTGCTGGGCCTCCAGAAGGAGCTGCCCGGCACGTCGTACGTCTCCCTCAGCGAGGGACTGCCGATGCTCCGGGCCGTCAAGGACGCCGCCGAACTGGAACGGCTGGCCGCCGCGGGCGCCGCCGCCGACGCCACGTACGAGGAGATCCTGAAGGTCGCCTTCGCGGGGCGCCGCGAGTCGGACGTCGCGGGCGACCTCGCCGATCTGCTGCGGCACTTCGGGCACGAGCAGGTGGACTTCACGGTCGTCGGGTCCGGGCCGAACGGCGCCAACCCGCACCACGAGGCCGGCTCCCGTGTCATCGAGCACGGCGACACGGTCGTCCTCGACTTCGGCGGACTGAAGCACGGCTACGGCTCCGACACCTCCCGTACGGTGCACGTCGGCGAGCCGGGCGCCGAGGAACAGCGGGTCCACGACGTCGTCCGGACCGCCCAGCAGGCCGCGTTCGAGGCCGTGCGGCCCGGGATCGCCTGCCAGGACGTCGACCGGGTCGCCCGCGCCCACATCACCGAGGCCGGGTACGGCGACCGCTTCATCCATCGCACCGGGCACGGCATCGGCGTCACCACCCACGAACCGCCGTACATGATCGAGGGTGAGGAACAGCCCCTCGTGCCCGGCATGTGCTTCTCCGTCGAGCCCGGCGTCTATCTGCCAGGCCGCTTCGGGGTACGCATCGAGGACATCGTGACGGTCACCGAGGACGGCGGACGCCGTCTCAACGACACCCCCCGGGAGATGGCCGTCGTGAACTGACCACACCCGGCGGGCGCCGGACAGCGGCTCCCGCACCCCGTACTCCCCGACGGCGGACGGCGCGACCATGACCCAGGCAGCGACACCCACCGCGGACACCGTGCGACGCGTCGTCCGCTCCCTGCTCCAGGACTCCCCGCTCCACGACTCCCCGTTCCCGGACCCCCCGCCCCCGGACGGCGGCGGGCTCCGGATCGCGCCCGTCGCCGAGGGCGGCGAGCACTCCACCTGGTTCGTGGGCGCACGGCATGTGCTGCGGCTCGCCCCGGACCGCGAGGCGTCCCGGCGCCAGCGGCGCGAACTGCGACTGCGCGAACTGGTACGCCCCCACATCGGCGTCGCCGTCCCGGTGAGCGTCGCCCACGGCGAATGGGCGAGCGGACTGACCTACACGCTCGACACGCTGATCCCCGGCGGATCCGGCGAGCGGCGGGACGTCTCCGCGGTGGGGGAGGCCGATCTGGCGGGCCTGCTCAGCGGACTGCGCGAGGTGCCGGGGCACCAGGCCGAGTCGCTCGGTGTGCCCCGCGCGACGCCCCGGTCCCTCGAAACGCTGCGGACCGCGGCCGAACGGGCCGCCGAACGGCTCGCCGCCGCCGACGAGTTCGACCCCGCCCGGCTGCAGCAGCTCACCGCGGGCGGGGTCGTGCAGCTCGCGGCGCAGCCGGGTGCGGCCTTCCTCGTCCATCACGACCTCAAGGGCGAGCACCTCGTGGTCAGTGGTGACGGGCGGGTCCGCGGTGTCCTGGACTGGACGGACGCGGCTGTCGGCGACCCCACGGAGGACATCGCGGGGCTCGCGGTGGCCGTGGGCGCGCCTGCGGCTGTCCGCGCGGCGACTCTGGCGGGTTATGGGGCGCGGCCGTGTCTGCGCGGCCTGTGGCTCGCGCGCTGCGACACGCTGACGCGGCTCGCGGACCGGCTCGGTGGCCGCTCCGGCAGCCCCCTCCCGCTGCTGCGCGCGCAACTCGCCCACGCATGGGAGGCGATCCTGCTGGAACGCCTCACGGAGGACACGTGGTGACCCGACTGCGGCCCGGTGGGGGCGGGCCGCGCAGTTCCCCGCGCCCCTAAAAGATTGCGCAGTTCCCCGCGCCCCTAAGAGGGGCTGCGCCCCATCAGGGT
>NZ_JBHXTO010000256.1:0-7082 GCF_042677425.1 Streptomyces sp. NPDC127119
GCGGGGGAAGTGCGCCGCCCCGGCGCCCCGGCCGGCTCTGCCGATGTACGGGATCTGCGGGTGCGTGTAGGGGGTGCGGGTGAACTCCCGCCAGAGGTCGGGCACCTCCGGACGCGGGGTCGCTGCCGACGCCTGCGCCCCGGCCGCCGTGCCGGTCACGGCGACCGCCGCCACCGCTGTCGCGCTGCCGAGCAGGGCCCGTCTGGTGAGGGTCCGCCGGGTGTTCTCCGCGCCACGGTCGCTCATGCCCGAACCGCCTTCCAAGGAGAGGGATTCCATGGATGTGAACAACGTTCAGATGTGCGTTGGCGGTGAGCATGACATGGCACCCGCATGGCGGGAAAGAGTCGTGCAGCGGTTGATTGGTACGGACTACGTAGGCGCTGTGTACGGACTACCGGCTCAGTCGGTCGGACGCTGAGTCAGGTGGGTGAACGCGTCCAGATTGCGGGTGGACTCGCCGCGCGACACCCGCCACGCGTACTCCTTGCGGATCGCGGAGGCGAAACCGAGCTCCAGGAGGGTGTTGAAACTGCCGTCGGCGGCCTCCAGGACCGCACCGAGCAGCCGGTCGACCTCGTCGGCGGTGACCGCGGCCAGCGGCAGCTTGCCCGCCACGTAGATGTCACCGAGCGGGTCGACGGCGTACCCCACGCCGTAGAGCTTGAGGTTGCGCTCCAGGAGCCAGCGATGCACCCCGCCCTCGTTCTCGTCCGGGTGCCGGATGACGAAGGCGTTCAGCGAGAGGGAGTGTCTGCCGACGATCAGCGAGACGGTCGTCGACAGCTTCCGCGTGCCGGGGAGCTTCACCACGAAGTGGCCCGGCTCCGGGCTCTCCCACTCCAGTTCGGCGTCCTTGAGGAACTCCTCGACGGTCCCCGCCGCCCGCTCCGCAGCGATCGTGTCAGCCATGGTGGGAGCGTACGTGACGGCGGTGTTCGTTCATCGCCGCCGTGTAGACGTCGGCCGTGGCCGCCGCCGCCGTGTCCCAGCCGAAGGACTGCGCGTGCCAGGCGGCCGCCGCGCCCATCCGGTCGGGGAGCGCCCGGTTGTCGGCGAAATCGCGCAGCACGCGCGCGTAGTCGACGGGATTGTGGCCGGAGACCAGAAAGCCCGTCTCCTTGTGGCGGACCGCGACCGGCAGACCGCCCACCGCGGCGGCGAGCACCGGGGTGCCGGCCGCCTGCGCCTCTATGGCGACGAGCCCGAACGACTCGCTGTAGGAGGGCATCACCAGCACGGACGCGGCCCGGAACCAGTCCGCGAGCTGCTCCTGATCGACCGGCGGCCGGAAGCACACCACGTCGGCGATGCCCAGCCGGGCGGCGAGTTTCTGCAGCCCCTCGGGCTTGGCGAGACCGCTGCCGCTCGGGCCGCCCACCACCGGGACGACGATGTTCGAGCGCAGGTCGGGGCGCTCCTCCAGGAGAACGGCGACCGCGCGCAGCAGCACGTCGGGCGCCTTCAGGGGCTGGATGCGGCCCGCGAAGAGCGGTATGAGGGCGTCCTGCGGAAGGCCGAGCCGCGCGCGGGCGGCGGCGCGTCCGTCGGCCGGGCGGAAACGGTCGAGGTTCACGCCCGGGTGGACGACCGCGACCTTGCTCTGCTCGGCCTCGTAGTGCCGTACGAGCTCGTCGGCCTCCTCCGCGGTGTTGGCGATGAGGCGGTCGGCGGCGCGGACGATCTGCGTCTCGCCGATGACTCGGGCGGCGGGCTCGGGGGTGTCGTCGTCGGCCAGGGCGGCGTTCTTGACCTTCGCCATGGTGTGCATGGCGTGCACGAGGGGGGCGCCCCAGCGCTCGGCGGCCAGCCAGCCGACCTGCCCGGAGAGCCAGTAGTGCGAGTGGACGAGGTCGTAGTACCCGGGGCGGTGGCCGGCCCATGCCTGCATCACCCCGTGCGTGAAGGCGCACAGCTGGGCGGGCAGGTCCTCCTTGGCGAGGCCTTCGTAGGGGCCCGCGTCGACGTGCCGGACCAGGACGCCGGGCGCCAGCTCCACCTTGGGCGGCAGGGCCCCGGTGGTCGCGCGCGTGAAGATCTCGACCTCGATGTTGATCGCGGCGAGGCGCTGGGCCAGCTCCACGATGTAGACGTTCATGCCGCCCGCGTCGCCCGTGCCCGGCTGGTGCAGCGGTGAGGTGTGCACGGAGAGCATCGCCACGCGGCGCGGCCTGCGATGCAGGCGAAGCCTCGTCGGGGCCGCCGGCGAGCGGCGCCCGAGCCTGCTCACGTACTGGCTCACGTGGCCTTCCTCCTTCTACGGACGTGCTGCGGGCATGCCTGTGGCGGGGCGTGGAACGCCCTGCAAGTCCTGAACGCCGGAAGAGTCTGCTCCATTTCCTCTTTACCGAATCATTGCTGTAGGTCGCTCAACCGTTCGAGACGTTTCTGCGTTCCTGAGGGGTGACGCGGGCTCACGCTGTTCAGCGTGTACGGAGTGCCACGCATTCCGGGCCGCCGGACGGCGCACGTCTTTCAGCCCGTCCGGCGTACCGCGCAAACCGGGCCGCCGGACGCCCACGCCTTTCAGCCCGTCCGGCGTACCGCGCAAGCCGAGCCGCCGGACGGCGCACGCCTTTCAGCCCGTCCGGCGTTTGAGGACGAGGCCGTTCAGGCCGACAGCGGGGGCCCGGGGGCGGCAGCCCCCGCGAGGCCTGCACCGACCCGGAGTCCCCCGAGCGCGCCGCTTACCCTTGACCCCATGAACGCCCGCGCAGCGAAACCCGTGGGGACGGTGACGCGCGGGACCACCAACCCGAACCGCCTCCGCCGCATGGACCGCTGGATCGCGGCCACCCACGGCGCCGAACTCCGCTGCGCCGACGACCCCGTGGCGGTGGACCTCGGGTACGGCGCGGCCCCCTGGACCGCGGTGGAGCTGCTGCGGCGTCTGCGTACCGCCGCTCCCCGCGCGCGCGTGGTGGGCGTCGAGATCGACCCGGCCCGGGTCGCCGCCGCGAAGCCGTACGAACGCGACGGCCTCCGGTTCCGGCACGGCGGCTTCGAGATCCCGCTGCCCGTACGGCCGACGCTGATCCGCGCGGCGAACGTCCTGCGGCAGTACGAGGAGGCCGAGGTCGCCGCGGTGTGGGCCCGGCTGTGCGCGCGCCTGGCACCGGCGGACGCCGGCTCGCGCGGCGGGCTCCTGGTCGAGGGCACGTGCGACGAGATCGGCCGCCGGCACGTGTGGATCGCGCTCGGACCCGAGGGGCCGCGGACCGTCACGTTCGCCACCCGTCTCGGTTCCCTGGACCGCCCGTCCGACCTGGCCGAACGCCTCCCGAAGGCCCTCATCCACCGCAATGTCCCGGGTGAGCCGGTGCATGCCTTCCTGCGCGACTTCGACCGCGCGTGGGCATCGGCGGCGCCGTACGCCTCGTACGGCGCCCGGCAGCGCTGGATCCGGGCGGTCCGCGATCTGACGGCCGACTGGCCGGTCGTGGACGGGGTGTCGCGGTGGCGGCAGGGCGAAGTGACCGTGCGGTGGGAGGCGTTGGCGCCGGGCTCGTAGGACCGGGCCGGACCCTCGGCAGGCACCCAGGGGGACTTCGGCAGACCCGGCCGTACCCCCGGCGAGCCCCCCGGTCGGTCCCCGACAGACCCCCCGCGGGCGCCCGGCAGCCCTCTGACGTGGCGGGAACGATCTCGGTGAGTCATTCGTCACATTGGCGGGGAACGCGAAGGAGATCACGACCGAGTGGGCAGTGAGGGGGAGGGAAGAGGCAGAAGGGACGCGGGAGTTCTTGCCCGCCTCTGTCATATTCCGCGCCTACATGGCACGATCCCCGGGGCGTTCCTAAGTTACTGACGGTAAATCAGTTTTGGGGGTCGGTTCATGGTGACCGGTGTGCGGAGCGTGACCACGACGGCCATGGCCCTGGCCTGCGCGGCAGTCATCCTGGCCGCGCCCGGGGTGGCCTACGCGGCCCCGACGCCGCCGCCCGGCCCGACACCGACCCGGACGCCGAGCCCGAGCGCGAGTCCAACCCCCGTGAGCACCGCGGACCTTGAAGCGGTCCGCGTGAAGCTGGAGGGGCTGTACCACGACGCGGCGGTCGCCACGGACGCGTACAACCTCGCCGAGGAGCGGACCGAGAAGCAGTCCACGCAGATCGTCGGGCTCGCCCGCGAGATCGTCGAGGGCAAGGCCCGGCTGGTCGAGCTGAAGAAGCGTGTGGGCGCCGCCGCCCGCGCCCAGTACCGCGTCGGCGGGCTGCCGGACCAGGCCCAGTTGATGCTCAGCGACGACCCGGAAGCCTTCCTGGACGGCGCGGGCCGGATCCGCCAGGGCGCCCAGGCGACCAAGGGCCTGCTCGCCGAGATGCGGCGCACCCAGGCGGACTTGGAGCAGTACGCGCGCGACGCGGCGGCCCAGTGGACCAAGCTCGAGGCCAACCGCGAGGCGAAGGCCGAGGCCAAGAAGAAGGTCAAGAAGCAGATCGCCGCCGCCGAGAAGCTTGAGTCCCAGCTGGAGAAGGACGAGAAGGAGCGCCTGGCGAAGCTGGAGCAGCAGGCCGCGTACGAGGCGCAGACGACCTGGCTGGACTCCGGCATCCTCGACGAGATCGACGGCAAGGCCTCCGCACAGGGCAAGAAAGCCGTGGAGTACGCGACGGCACAGATCGGCAAGCCGTACGAGTGGGGCGCCGAGGGGCCGAAGACGTTCGACTGCTCCGGGCTCACCTCGCAGGCGTGGGCCGCCGCCGGACAGGCCATCCCCCGCACCTCGCAGGAGCAGTGGAAGCAGCTCGACCGCGTCGCCGTCGAGGCCATGCGCCCCGGCGACCTCATCATCTACAACGCCGACGCCAGCCATGTCGCGATGTACATCGGCGACGGCGCGATGATCCACGCACCGCGCCCCGGCCGTACGGTGACGATCGCGGGAGCGGGCTCGATGCCGATACTCGGAGTGGTCCGCCCGGGCCAGTGAGGTCCACGCGGGCCTGAGGTCCGCGCAGGTCCGAGGCGCGCGCGAGGCCGAGGTCCGCACGGGGCGCGCGTCCGCTCGATGCGCCGCCCGACCACGGATGCGCCGTACGCCACCTCGGTGCATCCGATGTCCCACGGAGCGACGCTTGTCGCTTCTGTCCGGCGCTCCCCTCGGCCCGGCGGGGCACTCCCCTTCACTCTGTGCGGCGCTCCCAGTCGCCCGGCGCCGCCGCGACCCCCGCCGCCTCCACCATCACCGCGCCCCCGCAGTGACCTGCCGCACGTGATACGCGGCACGTTCGGGGCCGGCGCTAAACCGGTGGGGCGTGATGTACGTCATCCCGTACAAGCGCACATCCTGCCCAATTGCGGTACAGGATGCGGCATATGACGGCGGCCGTTTTTCCTGTGCGCGGCCTGCCGCCATTCCTATGTGACGGCGCCTGACGCTATGGTCCCCGTCGGTGGATCGAGATCCCTCGACCCACCGTGCCCTCGGGGGGAGGGAAGGAACCCAAGACGATGCCCGTACCCGTACCGCGGCAGAGAGCGATCCCCGCCGTGGAAGGTGGACAGGCTCACGCCGCGTCACCATCCGGCGGACCGGCACAGGCCGCGCCCGCACCCGGCGCCCTGTCCGGCCAGGAGCCGTCCTCGACGAGGAACGGCACCTCCGGCGACGCCTCCCACGGCGACCACGGCGCCACCGCCGACAGCGATGGCGCTCACCACGGCGGTGCCACCAACGGCACCGCCCCGCTGACGCTGCTCGTGATCGAGGACGACCCGGCCGGCGCGCTGACCGTGCCCGAACTGCGGGACGCGACCGGCAGGCAGATCCGCGTCCGTACCGCCCGCAACCTCACCGAGGCCGAACGGCTGCTCACCGACGACGTCCAGTGCGTCCTGCTCGACCTCGCGCTGCGCACGCCCGGCCCCGCGGCCACGTCCGAGGGGCCGGTGGCGGAGGCGGAGCCCGACGACGAGCTGGCCACGCTCAGGCACGTGCTGCGGCTCGCGCCCCGGCACGCCGTCCTCGCGCTGACCCCGGCCGAGGACACCGAGCGCGGCGCGGAAGCCGTACGTGCCGGCGCCCAGGACTATCTCTTCCGCGACGAGCTGGACAGCCGGCTGCTCAGCCGCGCGGTCCGCTACGCGGTGGAGCGCAAACGTTCCGACCGGGCCGAACGACGGCTGACCGAGTCCAAGCTGCGCGCGCAGGAGAACGCGCGCCTCGAACGCGGTCTGCTGCCCACACCGCTCCTGGAGGGCTCCTCGCTGCGGTTCGCCGCGCGCTACCGGCCCGGCCGCTCGCGCGCGCTGCTCGGCGGCGACTTCTACGACACGGTCCGCACCCCCGACGGCACCGTCCACGCCATGATCGGCGATGTCTGCGGTCACGGCCCCGACGAGGCCGCGCTCGGGGTGGAGCTGCGGATCGCCTGGCGCGCGCTGACCCTGGCGGGCCTGTGCGGCGACCGGCTGCTGTCGACGCTCCAGCAGGTCCTGGAGCACGAGCGCGACAGCGACGAGATCTTCGCGACGCTCTGCACGGTGGACATCGCACCGGACGGCCGCCGCGCGGGTCTGTGCCTGGCGGGCCATCCCGCCCCGCTGATCTCGCGTCCGGCCCGTTCCCCTGCGCTGGTGGGCGCCGACGGGGCCGACGGGGCAGACGCCGCCGGGGTGCCGCCCGTCGCCGAGCTGCTGCCGTACGAGAACGGCGGGCCCGCGCTCGGTCTGCTGCCGAACGCGCGGTGGCCGCGCCAGCAGGTGGAGCTGGGCGGCGAGTGGAGTCTGATGCTCTACACGGACGGACTGATCGAGGGCCGCACCGGTGAGGGCAGGGAGCGGCTCGGCCAGGACGGGATGGTGGACATGGTCCGCCGCCAGCTGGCCGAGGGCCTGCGGGGCGAGGAACTGCTGCGGGCCGCGGTGAACGAGGTGCGGGACCTCAACGGCGGGGAGCTGACGGACGACGTGGCGGTACTGCTGCTCGACCGCGTGGCGTAGCGGCTGCGCTGCCGCTGCCTGTGCGCTGTGAGCGCGCGGGGCCGGCGGGGTCTGCGGGGTCTTGGAACGTGCGGGTCCGGTGGGGGTCGCTCGCGCAGTTCCCCGCGCCCCTGAAAAGCGGGGCTGCGCCCCGGCTT
>NZ_JBHXTO010000257.1:0-7071 GCF_042677425.1 Streptomyces sp. NPDC127119
GGAATCCGGTCCTGAATGCTGCGCGGATTGGTCGATCACCCGATCCGGCGCACTTCTTTTTCAGACCAATCCGCGGGCTCCCCGGCTACGGATTATCTCTATTTACACGCGATTGACTGATGTACCCGCGGCCGGGCCGATACGACCAAGGGCCCGTCTGTTCGGTGCCGGCTCCGCCACACCGGCGCCGAACGGACGGGCCCACTCACACACCGCACCGTCAGGTCCGGGCGTGCGTCTCACCTGCTGCCGCGCTCAGAGGACGCAGCAGTCAGCGCCACATGCCCCCCTGATCGTGACCACCGTTGCTGCAACTGTTGCCGAAGGCCGGGTTGAGCAGGCCGATGATGCTGACGGTGTTGCCACAGACGTTGACCGGCACGTGGATCGGCACCTGGATCAGGTTGCCCGACAGCACACCCGGAGAGCCCACGGCCGCACCCTGCGCACCGCTGTCGGCGGACGCTGCGGCCCCGCTGCCCAGGACGATGGCGCCGACCGCAGCGAACAGGGCGGCACTTTTGATGACACGAGACTTCATACGGACCTCTTCCTCGGTTGCTGTCGGCAGCCGCAGGCCACCGAATTCACCGCATTGCGGCGAGCATCGGTTATCCGTTCCGGGCGGTCGGCTTGGATTGCCGCCGACCGGAGCATTCACTCGAAAAGAGCAATCGGCGACCACACTCCCAAGAATCTCGAAAAAGCAAGAAGCGGGCCATGGGCTCGTAAGAGGATAATGAGTGGGCCTCCTTGAGACGTTTCCAGCAAATGAGGCTGCAGGCCAACGAGACGAAGGCGTCGTGGAGTTCGGTTCGTCGTTCCCACCGGACGGCGAGGCGCTTGAACTGATGGAGCAGGGCGAAGATCTGCTCCACGACGTAACGGAGTTTGCCCAGGCCCTTGATATTCGGGGCGCCTTTGCGTGAGATGACCGAAAGGGTCCTGCTTCTGCGCATTTCACGCCGGTTTGGGTTGGAGTCGTAGACCTTGTCGCCGAGAAGTGAGGCGGGGCGGCGGCGCGGGCGGCCAGGACGCCCGGCCATGGGCGGGATGCCGTCGACGAATGCGAGGGTCTGGGTGACGTCGTTGGCGTTGGCCGCGGTGGTGATGACCTTGAGTGGGGTGCCGTGCCCATCGGATGTCTGATCACCGACGGGCACGGCACCCCGCTTGCGGTCCTGCTGACCGGCGGCAACCGTAACGACGCCACCCGGCTCCTGCCGTTACTCGACGCCATCCTGCCGGTCCGCGGCCGCGTTGGCCTTCCCCGCCCCAAACCTGACTCACTGTTCGCCGACCGCGGCTACGACCACGACATCTACCGTGACCAGGTCCGCGCCCGCGGCATCCTCCCGGCCATCGCCCGCCGAGGCACCCTGCACGGCACCGGACTGGGAACCTACCGCTGAATCGTAGAACGGAGCTTCGCGTGGCTGCACGGCTTCCGACGATTGCGCATCCGATGGGAACGGCGAGCTAGAAGAAGCCCAGCTTCTTCGGCGAGTACGACACCAGGAGGTTCTTCGTCTGCTGGTGGTACAGGTTCGCCATGGCCTCTGACCTGTGGGTATGGGTGAAAGTGGCGATGGCTGGGGCGAGTTGGCCCGTGCCTGGTCCGGATCCTGGTCCTGTGACGTTGCTGTGCGAGTCCCGGGGGGCGAAATGGCGCACGTAGTCAGAACGGCCTTGTGACGCCACATCCCGGGTAAGGGCCCCTGACGGGCATCTGCGGGCTTCCCGAGGGAAGGCGGTGGATGCCTGTTCAGGTCTTTCCTATTCGTTGGCCGGGGAGTGCTTCATGCTTGAGATCAAACGGGAACGTGCCTTCGGACGCACCTACCAGGTCTTCTCGGAGGGTGTGCCGGTCGCGCGATGGTCCGCCCGCGCCTGGAGGTCGGGCGGTCACGTCGAGCTGGCGGGTGAGGTCTTCGAGCTGAGCTCTTCCAACTGGGGACGCTCCTTCCACATGCTCGCGGGAGAAGCGGGAGGACCGGTCCGGGCCGAGGCGCACCGGTCCGGCCGGCGGTGGTACATCACTGACGGGGAGGCCGAGTACGAGCTGACCCGCCCGTCGGCCATGCGCGGAAAGCGGCAGCTGGTGCGGGGCAAGAGCGTCCTCGGCGAATTCCGGCGTGGCGGGTTCGGCAGCGGGCTGATGGCCGACCTCACCGATGTGTCGCTCCCTCTTCAGGTCTTCGCGGGCTTGGTGGTCCTGTCGTTGCAGCAGCGACAGGACGCGGCTGCAGCGGCGTCCAGCGGCTGATCGGAGTGGGCAGGAGGGGAACTGGGCACGCCGGTGTCCGCGCTGCGTTCTGGCAGGGTCAGTACGGTGACCGCAGGGCGTGGCCGGGTGTTCCTGCCCGTTGTCTCGACGAGGTCCTCGAATGCCCGGCCGATCCACGTTCCGAGGTCCATGGCCTGTACGACCAGTCGGCCCGCTTCGGCGGCGAAGGCGCCGCGTGCCTTCGCGTGGGCGAGAACGGGCCGGTGGCGCTGCCGTCGACCTTTCAAGCGATCGGGCGCCACCCGGGATCCACCCCTGCTGGAGCCTCTTGGCGCGCTTGTGGGAACTCTCCTGGGGACGAAGAGTTCCCATTCGTAGGTGCTGAGGTCGCGGCAGAGGTCGATCTCCCACGGCTCGCACGGGCCCGTCGTCAGTGCCATCAGCGTCTCCCCGCCCGATCTCGGCATGCCGACCTTCGCCGACGTCGCCATCCGCACCACCACTACGTCGACGGACCAGCACCGTCCCTGAAATCCATGGTCGCCACGAAGCTGAACTGCCTACGCTCCAACCCATGCGAACTGTCTTCGTGTTTCCCGCAGGTGAGCGAGCTGCGACCGTCGCCTCGCTCAATCGGCATCTGCCCGAGCAGCGCAATCCATGGACTCTGGACGGCAACCTCTACATCGACATGGACGATGAGCAGACCGGCTACCTCTTCTCCGATTGGGATCCCGAGGATGTGGCGATCCTCGAAGCGGCCGTCGGACATCACCCCACTTGGGCGGTGCAGATCGACATCTCCGGGCGGATCGACGGCACCGCAGAGGTTCACCGAATGATCGTGCTGCTGCTTGAGCATGGAGGCGTGGCAACGGACGACTACACCCCCCATCCTTGGACCCTGCCGGAAATCCTGTCTGGAGCGGTGATCGACGGCCTGCGGTTCTTCGACTTCCGCGGCTACCACGAGCTCAACCGCGAGCACGGGCGCTCCTGACTCTGTCCGCTGCTCCCTCCTGCGCCCCGACCCCGCCCAGCGCGGCCGCCTGGTGGTGATCCGCGACAACCTCCTCGACCGGATCGCCGAAGCCGAGAAAGAGGGCTGGCTCGGCGAATTCGAGGGCCTGCGCGTCAGCTTCGCCGGCGCCGAATCCAGAATCGACCAGATCGACTCCGCGCCCGGCAGCGTGCGATCAACCTCGGCATGTTGCGTATGGCCCCGGCTCACCCCGCCCAGAAGGAGGGAGCAGGGTCGCTGAGACAATCGCGGGATGATCGGCAATGAGATCCGGTTCGATTGCCAGCACCGTGGCGACAGGGGTCTGCTCGTGGTCGTCCCTCACATCGACGGAACACCACTCACCGAGCTGATCGACGAGTATGAGATCGCGGCCGGGATGCAGCCTGCAGGTGATGCCTACGGCGGTCTGATTCCGGAGTTCTTCCGGTTCGGCCCGATGCAGGACCACTTCCTCGGACTGTCCACCAGCGCGATGGGGTCGAAGACCCCCGTCCTGGGTTGTGAATGCGGTGAGTGGGGGTGCTGGCCGCTCATGGCCCGCATCACCGCGACAGCGGATCTCGTAACCTGGGACGCCTTCGAGCAACCCCACCGCAAGACCCGCGACTACGTGGCATTCGGTCCGTTCCAGTTCGACCGCCACCAATACGATGACGCCTTGCAGGCTCTGAGCGCGGTGATCGACTCAGCCACCGACGACACGAGCGCATGAACACTGCCGTCAGTCCGTCTTGCCGCACATGGAGTCCAGGGGCGGAGGCCGGCGGCGGGGGACTCGTCCTCACCCGTCGGCGACGGGCAGGTTGTGCCACCAGTGACCGCATCCGCCGGAGCAGAAGCATTCGCGGCGCCGTTCGTCTGCGACCGCGAGGACCTCGACCAGTAGCCGGAACGCCTTGCGTCGTTCGTCGACAGGGGTGAGGCCGGCGATCTTCCCCAGTTGCTGGTCGATCGGGCCGCAGGTGATCAAGACCGCCGGGGTGTGCGTCGGGCGCAGCCCGGCACGTCGGATGCTCTCCGGTCCGTCTTCGGTGACGGCGCGCGCCTGCACGCAGTGGTGGCGCAGGAACAGGAGTATCTCGGCCTGCTCATCCGGGCTGTGGGTGTCGAACCACTCGATGCCCTGTGACATCGGGCGCAGTCCTTGGGCGAGTTCGTTGAGGATGATGTCCCGCTCGGTCATGATCAGCTCCCGCAGGCCAGCGAGGCGAAGACCTCAGCGGTCTCGTCGACGAAAGCGCACAGTTGCTGCACGGCCTGCCGACAGTCATGCGGGTCGAGAGCCGCCACGGCCCGGACTTCGAGCCATCGGTCCCAGGGACCGGCCGGGGCAAGGAACCGTGTCGTGTACTCGGAGCCGAGAATCTCATCGAGGTACAGAAGCGTCCCAAGGACGACTGCCTGGTCGTAGTCGAGGTCGGGACGCGACAAGTAGTGATCAAGGTATGTGCTCAGCAGTTCGGCATCCGCTGCAGTACCGGACTTCGCAAGGGCGACGCAGTATGCCGCGCCCGTATACGGTCCCTCGCTGGCCAGCAGGAGCCGGCCTATGAGCTCGCGGAACTCTGACCTGTGGGCCACAGCAACCAGCCAGGCGGCAGTCTCGCACTCGCGCCATCCGCCCTCGAAGAGGACGCCGAGCTCCGCCGGAGTGATTTCGTACGCAGCCTGAGCCGGATCCCGCACAAACGCGGAGCGCCCGACCGGGCTCAACCGGAAAACGCTCCCGCCCAACCGAAGGTATCGCCGATCAGGCGTGACGAACCGCCGAACCAGATCCTGCAACTCGGGATCGCCCTGGACATCACGCACAGCCGCATCCTGGCCGGGGACGGTACTCGTGCTCCACAGGGTTGCCGACTGCCTCAACGGACCGTGAACTGCGTGCAGACCGCGACCAGGTCCATGAACTGGGTGTTGTGCTCCATGCGCCGCAGCTGGTCCAACTGCGGGGAGGCTTCCTCCTGCCCGTGCTGGACCTGCTGGTGGAACTGGTCGGACTGCGCCTAGTTCAGGGCGTGCCTGGCCGTGCCGTCGGCCATGGCCTTCGAGGCGACCGCCGGGCGGCGCGGGAAGTCGGTGGCCACCCGCGTGGCCACCTGGTCGTCGGCGGCCAGGTCGTGGATCGCGTCCACCTCCTCCTGGACGCTCTCAGGGGTGTCGACCTTCCAGCCGACGATCCGTTTCGCGCTGTCGTGCGTCCAGCGCGCGGGCCCGCCGCGCGGATTGGCCGGGGGGCACCGCCTCGAACCGTTCCTGCTCGCCGGGGACGGAGGCGAGGATCTTGTAGACGGTGTGGGAGACGTCCGCCCGCCGGCGTTCCTTCGGCCAGCGCGAGGTCACCCACCGGTAGGACCGGACCGTCGAGTACGCCAGGCCTACGTCCTCGGCGAACATTCGGATCGCCTCGCTGACCGTGAACAACTCCTCGTTCCCCGACGGGTTGGTGCCCCCGTAGGAGCGCATCGGCTCGATCTCCACGGCCGCGTCCCCGAGCCGCCACTGGACGCTGCTCATCGTCTCGACCCAGTGCCGCCCCAGTTTGACCAACTCGTCGCAGCGCTGCCAGGTCACACTGCCGACCATCCCGGTCATCCGGACACCACCCCCACGAGCCTCGAGTGCGACGCCCGCATGTGTCGCCAACGTGCCCTGGGAGCAAGTCACTTCTCGCCATCCGACCGCCTCGCCCGGCAGCCAGGGGCATACGGCCCCGGCGCCCGAAGCAACCCCGCATCCATCGAACGCGCAGGCTCACACCCTGTCCGACCGCGCGTGCCATGACTGTTTGCGGCAGGCGGGAGAGCAGTACACCGCCGAGACCGGGCGGTCGACCCCGACCGTCCACGGCACCTCTCACTGCGGACACGAGGTCGTCACGCCGGCCTTCACCTCCCCGGTCCGAACCCTCGCCCGCCGCACTCGCCGCCAGTGCCGCGAATGACAAGCCGACGAACAGAACGCCGTCGTCGACTTCACCGACGGCATCAGCGGCCCACCGCACCGTCGGCACAACCGCGGCCCGCCCCCGTCGACCGCGACGACGACCAGACGCAACTGGGGAACCCCGTCCCTGCCCATACGGCCACCGTACGACGGACGGGACCTGGGGCCCGGCCGTCGCTTCGGGCGGATCCGCCCGAAGCAACGAGCCTCTGAACTGCCTCAACAGCAAGGCCCTGTCACAGGCACTCAGCAGTAGTTCAGCTGGAAGAGGACGTGTTGCCAACCCGATTCGTCGAGGTACACGTCACTGACGTAGACGTTTTTGTTGCCGCTGTCGTCGTCCGTCAGAAGCCAGTAGATGCTCTCGCGCCCGTTGTCGGTATAGCTGACCCCCCGCACGTAGCAGTAGAAGTAGTTCGAACCCGCATACAGCCATCCTGCGTGACTGGAGTCGTAGTAGTCGGGGGTCCAGTGGGTCCACTGGTTGACGACGGTGTTGAGGTAAACCCTGGGGTACGCGGCGGCGTTGACCGGCCCCGCGGAAGCTTGTGTCAAAGCGGCAGACTTCACGCTGTCGCCCGTGTTGGCTGCTTGCCCCACTCCTGCACTGCCGATGACCAGTCCGGTTGCGAGAAGGGCCGTTAAACAACGTCTAAGCGTACGAGTTCGCATGTGGATTTCTCCCAGCGTTGAGGAGTGGTGTCCGATGTCTACAGGGCGGAGAAGTCCGGCGACCCTGACACTTGTCAGGGGGGCGCGCCCGCCCCCCCCCCCCCCCCGCGGCCCCCCCCCCCGGGGGGGGCGCGCCGGGGGGCGGGCCGGGGTTTTGGCGGGGGGCGCCCACCCCCCCGGCCAACCCCCACGGACCCGCAGC
>NZ_JBHXTO010000258.1:0-7038 GCF_042677425.1 Streptomyces sp. NPDC127119
CCACCCGCTGGGCTACCCCACCCGACAGTGCTGGGGGGCGGCGCCCCCTCGCCCCTCGGCACCCCGCCCCCCGGGTCATCAACCGCCGGACGGGCTGAAACGTATTCAGCCCGTCCGGCGTTTGAGGACGAGCGCGCAGCGCGACAGGGGGGTCTGGGGGCGCAGCCCCCAGTTTCGGGAAGGGGCGGGGCTGGGGAAAAGGAACCCGCTAGGAGGACCCGTGCCGGAGGGGCACACCATTCATCGGCTGGCCGAGGACTACCTCGGCGGATTCGGTGGCCGCAAGGCCCACGTGACCAGCCCCCAGGGCAAGTTCACGGACGCCGCCGCCCTCCTGGACGGCACGGCCCTCACCACCGCCGAGGCCCACGGCAAACACCTCTTCCTCCGCTTCGAGACGGACGACTGGATCCACATCCACCTCGGCCTCTTCGGCAAGGTCAACTTCGGCGGCGCCCCCGCTCTCCCGCCCACGGACACGGTCCGCCTGAGGCTCAGGAACGACACCGCGTACGTGGACCTCCGCGGTCCCACGACCTGCACCCTGATCGCGGACGCGGAGAAGCAGGCGGTGCACGACCGCCTGGGCCCCGACCCGCTGCGCGAGGACGCCGAACCGGCAAGCGCGTACGAGCGTGTCTCCCGCAGCCGTACGACGATCGCCGCCCTGCTGATGGACCAGAAGGTCATCGCGGGCGTCGGGAACGTCTACCGCGCGGAGGTCCTCTTCCGGCACGGCATCGACCCGTACCGGCCGGGCCGGGACATCACGCGCGCCGAGTGGGACGCGATGTGGGCGGACCTGGTGGTGCTCATGCGCGAGGGGGTCCGCAACAACCGCATCGACACGGTCCGCCCGGAGCACGAGCCGGAGGCGATGGGCCGCCCGCCGCGCAAGGACGACCACGGCGGCGAGGTCTACGTGTACCGCAGGGCCACCATGCCCTGCCTCGTCTGTGGCGGCGAGATCCGCACCGCCGGTCTCGCCGCCCGCAACCTCTTCTGGTGCCCGGTCTGTCAGAAGAACTGAAGAACTGACAGACCGGGCACCAGGTCTGCTCAGTCGAACGGGTCGAGTCAGTCGAACGGGTCGAGTGAGATGGTCGCGTCCTTCGGGTCGCCGTCGTGCACCAGCGACTCGTGGTTGCCGACGTCGTCGAAGGCGAAGGCGTACGCCTGCCCGTTCCGCATCTGGTCGTGCACCAGCCGGGCGTAGTGGTTGCTGACGCCGTCCTGGTAGAAGCCGGACGCGTCGGCGTCGGGCTGCTCGGAGTTGGTGAGCAGGGTCGAGCGGTTGTACGCGGCGCACAGGGTCCGCGAAATGGGGCCGCGCACCTGGTCGTTGGGGGCGTCCAGCTTGTTGTAGCAGCCGAACACGGAGTCGGAGTCGGGCTTCTCGAAGGACGTCACGACGGCGCCCGTGCCGTCGGTGAAGTCCATCGTGTCGCCGTTGACCTTGCCGAAGTACTTCGTGTCGGGCCGGTCCTTGAACGGCGTCACCGTGAGCGTGTCGCTCGCGTACTTCGTCCAGACCCGGTCGATGTAGTCGTCCAGCACGCCGGCCGGGATGGCGCCCGAGCCGATGGCGTGGCCGGGGGCGAGCACCCGCAGCGGGGTGCCGTCACCGCGGGTCTCGACCAGTTTCTCCCAGCCGCCGCCCTGCTCCTTCAGCCCGTTCACGACGGCCTGGTAGCCGCCCGCCTTGAGCGTGCCGGTCTCCTTGGTGGAGCCGTCACCGGCGGTGAGGCCCACCGAGTACGGCGCGGAGAACATGTCGACCTGGGTGGAGTTCAGCCACAGACCGGAGTCGTTGAGCGTGTACTCGGTCCAGTTGAACAGGATGTCGTGGTTGGGGTCGGAGGCGTTCTGCACGGCGGGCTGCACGAGACCGCCGTCGGCGAGCCGGAAGTCCAGCTTCTCGCCGTACGAGAAGTAGACCCGGCCGGAGAACTTCGGGAGCTGGACGGTCTTGGACGCGCCGTCGGCGGGGCCGGCGAACGAGGCGTCGGGCGCCGGGACCGGCGGGGCGCCGCCGGCCGGCCAGGCGTGGAAGACGCCGGACTCGTCGGCGTACCCCTGCTTGCCCGAGGCGAGTTCGGTGCCGATCACGTACACGTACACCTGCTCGCCGCTGCCCGAGGTGTTCTTCAGGGTGAGCGGGATGGTGTCCGGGACGGCCGAGGCCCGGTCGGCGGGGCCTACGACGACGGCGACTGCGCCGAGCGCGGCCGCGACGGCCAGGGAAGCCGTCAGCTTGCGGGGAGAGAACAGGTGCATGAGGTCCTCGTCGGTGGGGGATTGACACAGGTTCTGAGGGCGGGTTCTGAGGGCGGGCGGGCGCCGCTCGGTCCGGGTGGGGCCGGAGCCGAGCGGCGGTGTGCTCGGGCCCGGGATCAGCAGCTGAGGTTGCCGCCGGGCTCGACACCGAGCAGCTGGGTGAAGCGCTGGTAGTTGTCGATACGGCTCTGGACCTGGCCCGGGTTGCCCCCGTTGCACTCCAGGCTGCCGTTGATCGAGCGGATGGTCTCGCCGAACCCGGCGCTGTTGACCATGGCGTCGTGCGGCGTCATCGTGCCCGGTCCGGTCTGCGTGTTCCAGTACCAGAGGCCGGTCTTCCAGGCGACGGCCGCGTCGTTCTGCACGAGGTCGGGGTTGTTGAGCAGGTCGATGCCGAGCGCGTCGCCCGCGGCCTTGTAGTTGAAGTTCCAGCTGAGCTGGACGGGCCCGCGGCCGTAGTACTTGTCGTTGCCGGCCGGGCAGCCGTAGGGCTGGCCGGTGTCGCAGTAGTGCGGGTAGTTGGCGGTGTTCTGCTCCACCACGTACTGCAGGCCGCCGGTCTCGTGGCTGACGTTGGCGAGGAAGGCCGCGGCCTCCTGCTTCTTGACCGTGTCGCTGCCCGTGTTGCTGAAGCCGGGGTAGGCGTCGAGCGCGGCGGTCAGGCCGCTGTACGTGTAGAACGAGTTCCGGCCCGGGAACATGTCGTTGAACTGGGCCTCGCTGACGACGAACGCGGCGGCGGAGGTGTCCGCGCCGGCCTTCTGGGCGGAGGCGGTCGGGGCGAGCGTGAGCGTGCAGAGGGCGGCGGCCACGCCGGTGGCGGTCAGCAGCCCGAGTATGCGTCGGTGCACGGTGTCGACTCCTGGGGATGGGGTGTGGGGGGACGGCGCGCAGGGGGCGGGCGGAAGAAGGTGGGGGACTTCCGCCAGGCGTGTGCGCTGGATGGGGTGGTGCGTGCGCGGGGTGGGGCGGTGCGGGCCGGTCCCCGACGGACCGGCCCCGACTCGGCTGTCAGCCGCCGACGTTGACGTCGATGCAGGCGTAGAAGGCGTTGTCCGTGTCCGCCACGTTCCAGACGGCCAGGACCTTCTGCTGTCCGCTGAGGCCGCCGAAGTCGACCTGGTGGTTCACCACCGCGTCCGGCTGGGCGCCGCCGTCGTCGAACACGGCGATCCGCTGCCCGCCGGCGTAGTACTCCCAGGTGCTGGTCGAGTGCCGCGCGCTGAGCTTCCAGGAGAACGTCGTGTTCTTCTGCACCGGCGTGACGGTCCAGCCCCTGCTGTCGTCGTCCAGCTCGGAGAAGCGGCTGTTGCCGCCGCTGCAGCTGGTCAGGCCCTTGGGGCCCTCGACGCTCTGCGGCTCGTAGGTGATGTCCCCGCAGGACACCGTGCCCGCGGCGCACTGGGCCTGGCGGCTGGGCGGGTCGGAGATGTAGCCGTGGGCGCTCGCCGACCCGGCGGGGAGGCTCACGGCGACGACGGGGGCGAGTACGGCGCCCAGGAGGGCAGCCGTCTTCCTGCTGGCGTGCATGGGGACTCCTTCACATCAGGCCTTCCCTGGCACGCACGGCTGTGTGGGGGGCCGTACGCAACGGGACCGGCCTCTCGTGGGTGGGGCCAAGAGGCGCGAAGGTGACGCGCTCCGGCCGGTCCGTCCAGGGCGGATTGCTCCCGCGAAGGGCCAACTCACCGAACGGAACGGCGCGTTCTGTTGGCCTAGACCATACAAGTGGCTCGTCGCGACGTGTCAAGGGCATGACGGAGCCCCGCCCGGGGGTGGCCGCCCGTCCGCACCCCGGAACGACGGCACCCCCGCGGCGGCGTGGCGCGGGGGTGCGGCGGGGGTACGGGGGAAAGGTTTCCGCAGGTGATGGAGGAGAAGCGCCTACCGCCACGGGGCGGCGCGCAGGGGGTCGTCCGCGGCGGCCCGCATTGGCGAGGGGACCGCCGAAAAATTCCCGTGCCCGCCGACACCCCCCGATCCGGCCCGCATACGTCCGGCCCGACCGGGTAGGCGGAGCGCCACCGGACCGTACGCGGCCGATCTCCGCCTGTTCCCACGGAGGTTCACGACGGCACAGCGAAGCGATTCAGAAGCCGTGCGGCAGCCAGGGCGCCACGACGGAGGCGAAGCCGAGCGAGGCCTCCGCGAGGGCGCCCCGGCGCAGCTCCCGTACCCGTCCCGCCGCGGCCAGCGAGGCGAGGGACACCCCGCCGAGGTAGGCCGCCCCCAGGTCCCGTACGGACAGGGCGAGATCGGCCCTGTCGGTGGTCCGTGCGCAGGACGCGCCCTTCGCGTCGCCGGAGAGCCGCCAACGCCCCTCGTTCCAGGGGCAGAAGGCGTCCTCGACCTCGAACACCACGTCCACCGGCGCCTGGTACGTCCGCGCCTCCAGCGCCGCGCCGACCTCGACGAGCCGCACATGCATCGAGTCGCGCGGGGCGAGGTCGCACCGGCGGGTGTCGGAGACGAGGTGCTGCCAGGCGTCGTCGAGAGGCCTGTTCCAGAGCTTCACCTTCGACGCCAGGTCGATACCGAAGAGGTGCTGCCACAGCGCCGCGTACGCGGCCGGGTCCAGCGCCTCCAGATCGCGCACCTCGATCGTGCCCTTCGGCCCGGCCGCGTCCCAGTCCGGCTTGTTGAAGTAGCGGGCGTAGCCCACGACTTCGTCGCCCCGCTGCGCGAGCACGCACTGCAGGGGAGAGGAGCCCTTGCGGTCGCTCTCCGGGTCGAGCAGTGCCAGCCGCTCCCAGCCGGGCCGCCGTGCCAGCATCCCGGGCCGCACGGCCACGTGCTGCGCGTACACCGCCTCGCAGGCCTCGGGCACACCCTCCGCAGCCGGCTTCACGAGCCGCAGCCGTACGTCGTCCGTGCCGTCCGGCACCGACAGCCGCACCCGGTCCGTGTCGATCTCGGCACGCAGTTGCTGGGTCGCGATGCCGTAGCCGAAGCGGCCGTAGATGGCCGGTTCCGACGCCGTCAGGGCGGCGAGGGGCTCACCCCAGGACCGTACGTCGTCCAGCTGGCGCCGCATCATCGAGGTGAGCACCCCGCGCCTGCGGTGCGTCGAGGCGACACTCACCATCGTGACGCCCGCGGTCGGTACGGACGCGCCGCCCGGCACCGTGAGCCGGAAGGAGAAGGCGCCGGCCGTGCCCACGCACTCGTCACCGTCCCAGACCCCGAGGGAGCGGTCGTGCTCCGTGAGGTCGCTCCACAGGGCGCGCTCCTCGGCCGATTCCGCGACCCCGCCGAACGCGAGCTCCAGTTTCCCGTACCACGTGTCCCAGTCGGCGAGGGTCAGCGCGCGCAAGTCTGTCGTCATGTCCCCATGCCTACCAGGGCAATCCGGGATGAGCGACCGGATTTCTCCCGGGCGGGCGGTGCCGGGTCCCCATCCGGCCGTACGCTCTGCGATGACCGGGCTTCCCTGTGACTTCCGTCCCCGGACGGGGGACAAGTGGGACCTCCCGTGCCAAGCACCTGGTCCGATGGATAGGGTCCCGAACTAATGGCAGCAGGACGAGAGCGGCGCGCAGAAGCCGATACGTTCACGGCCCGGTTGAAGAAGCAGGTACACCGGGTCCGCACAGGGCTGCGCAGATCCGCTGTCGACTACTTCCGCGGCGACGGTTCGGACTGGGTCGCGCTCGCCGGGCTCCTGCTGACCATTCCCGTGATCGCCTTCGTCACACTCATGAACTCCGTCTGGTGCTCCCCGGCGATGCTCGTCCTGCCGATCGTCGCGGGCGGCCTGCTGCTGCGCCCCTCCAGCCTCCTCAGCCTGTACGCCGCAGCCGCCACCGCGCTCATCGTGGAGTCCGTGAGACTCGGCCCGTACACCGAAGGCCCCTCCCGGGTCACGCCGGGCATCGTGCTGGTGGTCGCCGCGTGCGGCTTCTTCGGCCTGCTGATCGCCCAGTTCCGCAGCCGGGTCGGGGTGCCGTGGCGGCGCGGCGGCACGATGCTGTTCGACCTGCGCGAGCGGATCCGGGTGCAGAGCAAACTGCCGAAGCTGCCGATGGGCTGGCACCGGGAGATGGCGCTGCGGCCCGCCGGCGGCCAGTCGTTCTCCGGCGACTTCGTCGTCGCGGCCCGTACGAACGGCGGGCGCACCCTGGAGGTCGTCCTCACCGACGTCTCCGGCAAGGGCATGGACGCGGGGTCGCGTGCGCTGCTCCTGTCCGGCGCGTTCGGCGGCCTGCTGGGGTCCCTGCCGCCGCACGCCTTCCTGCCCGCGGCGAACGGCTATCTGCTCCGCCAGGACTGGGACGAGGGCTTCGCCACCTCCATCCACCTGGTGCTCGACCTGGACTCGGGCGACTACGAACTCTTCTCCGCCGGACATCCGCCGGGCCTGCAGCTCAGCGCGGGCAACGGCCGCTGGGAGGAGAAGGTCGCGGAGGGACCGCTGCTCGGGGTGTACGGCGGGGCGCAGTTCGACTCGGTCAAAGGCTCGCTGCGCCCCGGTGACGTACTGATGCTGTTCACGGACGGCCTCGTGGAGACGTCCGAACGGGACATCGTCGAGGGCATCGACCGCCTGACCGGGGAAGCCGACCGGTATGTGGCGGGCGGCTTCCACGGGGCGGCCTGGCATCTGATCGAAGCGGTCGCGAAGGACGTGAACGACGACCGGGCGCTGCTGCTGATCTGCCGCGAGGGGGCGACGACGGGGCCGGCCACGCTCTGAGCGTTTTCGCCTGCCGCTGAGCGGGGGCGGGCCCAAAAGACTGCGCAGTTCCCCGCGCCCCCAGGCAC
>NZ_JBHXTO010000259.1:0-6792 GCF_042677425.1 Streptomyces sp. NPDC127119
GTTCCCCGCGCCCCTGAAAGATGAAAGGCAGGGGCGCAGCCCCGCCTTTCAGGGGCGCGGGGAACTGCGCGGGCGACCCCCACTCGGCCGCAGACGACACACGTCCCCGCACCCCGCGTAGCGATCCGCTACATGATCGGGTCGGGCTCGCGCGCCAGATCCGCCGCGCCCACCAGCCCCGCCTCGTTCCCCAGCTGCGCGGCGATCACATCGGCGACGGGACGCCAGTTCCCACCCACCAGCCACCGCTTGTACGACTTACGGATCGGGTCGAGGACCAGTTCGCCCTCGTCGGAGAGCCCCCCGCCGACGATGAACGCGGAGGGGTCGAAGAGCGAGGCCAGGTCGGCAAGACCCGCACCCGCCCAGCGGGCCAGCTCGCGGTAGGAGTCCACCGCCACCGGGTCGCCCTGCCGCGCCGCCATCGAGATGTGCTTGCCCTCGATGCCGTCGGGCGAGCCGTCCCCCAGCGACAGCAGGATGTCCGCGTTCTCCGGCGTCGCGTTGGCCCGCTGCTTCGCGTACCGGACGAGCGCGCGCCCGGACGCGTACTGCTCCCAGCAGCCCTGCGAACCGCAGCCGCACAGCAGCCCGTCCGGGACCATGCGGATGTGCCCGAACTCCGCGGCCACCCCGAAGTGCCCACGGCGCAGCTTGTTGCCGATGATGATGCCGCCGCCCAGGCCGGTGCCGAGCGTGATGCAGATGACGTTCCGGTGCCCCTTGCCCGCGCCGAACTTGTACTCGCCCCAGGCCGCCGCGTTCGCGTCGTTCTCGACGACGACCGGCAGGCCCACCCGGGCCTCCACCGCTTCCTTGAGGGGCTCCTGCCGCCAGTCGATGTTCGGCGCGAAATAGACCGTCGAGCGCTGCCGGTTGACGTATCCGGCGGCGCCGATGCCGACGCCGACGATCTCGTGCCCGGCCCTGGCACCTTCGACGGCCGCGGCGATCGCGTCCACGATCGCCTGCGGCGTCGTGGGGGTCGGCACCTTGAAGGTCGAGAGGATGTTGCCTTCCTCGTCGACCACCCCGGCCGCGATCTTCGTGCCGCCGATGTCGACGCCGATGGTGAGTCCCATGAATCCCTCAGTTTCGGTCGAGCCCCGCTATGGCCAACCGTACCCGAGCGACTTCAGTCGAGGTCGATGTGTTCACCGCTACCGGTGCCCTCGTCCCGGGGGCGCGCGGCGGTGTCACGGGCGGTCCAGCGCCGTTCCTGCGCCTCGACGGCGGAGCGGTACGCGGCGAGCAGCTCGGAGCCGGCGCTCGCGAGGTGGTCGAAGACGTCGGGGTTGCGCTCGATGACGGGCTCGACGGCGGCCTTGGCCTGCTGCACGACCTGGTTCACCACTTGCTGGGCGGCGCCGCCGGCGACCGCGCCGAGCAGGGGCGACTGCAGTCCGGACAGCTTGTCGGCGACGGCGTCGACGAGTTTGCGCAGTTCCTCGGCGGCCGAGCCGGGCGGCTGGCCGTACTGGGTGCGGCGGCGGGCCTTCTCGGCGGCGAGGTCCTCGGCACACGCCTTCGCCCAGGCGTCGTCGTCGGTCGCCCGGACCTCGTCGCGCGGATCGTCGCGCTCCTCGCCGCGCACCGCGCCGTCCTGCACCGGGTCGAGCGCGTCCTCCCCCGCGTCGGACGTGGGGCGCTCATCGCTCATGGCGGACTCCAAGCATCGGCTCTGTGTCTCTCGACGTTACCCGAACGGGGTAGGCCGTTCACCGTGTCCGTGGCCACAGATCCGGGTCGGGCGCGAACCGGACACGCAGTTCGCCCTCGCGCAGGGAGGCGCCGTCGACCGCGCAGCGGCGCAGGGCGGACGGCAGCGCGACGATCCGGCGGAACTGCCCGACGGTGACGACGAGTTCGTCCCCGCGGCGCACGAGGTCCAGTTCCTCGCGTATCGCGCCGGGCAGCGGGATGTGCCAGACGAGCACGCCGTCGTCGGCGAGCCGGTCGACGACGGGCCAGGCGAGCGGTCCGGGAGCCTCCCCCGGACCGGGCACGGGGAGCAGGGCCAGGTCCTCGGCGCCGCGCGGGTCGCGGCCGAGGTGGGGCACCTCGTGCACCGCGCAGGTCCCGGCGGAGCCCCATTCGTCACGCCATCCGTCGAGGGACTTGCGCTGCTGGGCGGCGAGGGCGGCGAGCCAGGTGTCGGGGGACGCGTCGGGCAGGACGCGGTTGCCGATCAGGGCGTCGGTGCGCAGCCCGCGCAGGGCGAGCCCGGTGACGGCCGACCGTACGGCGTCGGCGCCCGCGGGTCCCGGCTCGGCGACCAGCCGTACCGTCGTGGCCGGGTCCTCTACGGCCAGCTGGACCGCGGCCAGTTCGACGTCCCAGCGGGCCGCCGCCTCGTACAGCCGGTCCGTCGGCATGGGGACGCCGGCCAGGCGGCCGAGGACGGGGCGCAGGGCGCGGGCCGCCTGGCGTTCCGCCGGCAGCAGGCGGCGCAGGTAGCGGCGCAGTTGTTCCGGGAGGGCCAGCAGGGCGAGGGCCTGGGGGGTCGGCGGGAGGTCGACGACCAGCAGGTCGAAGGTGTCCGCGGCGGCCGCGTCGCGCAGGGCGCGGAGCAGGGTGAGTTCCTCGGCGCCGGGCAGCGGGGTGAGTTCCTCGGCGTCCAGGCGGGCCGAGCCCAGCAGGTCGAGGGCGGTGGAGGCCTGTTCCTGGAGGGCCAGGAGGTCCGCCCGGAACCGTTCGCCCGCGTCCGGCCGCCAGGCGGTGAGCCCGGGTGCGGTCTCGGCGGGCGTGGAACCGGTGGAGGCGCCGAGGGCGGCACCGAGGGTGTCGGTGCGGTCCGCGGAGAGCACCAGGGTGCGGGTGCCCCGGCGGGCGGCCTCCCGAGCGGTGGCCGCGGCGACGGTGGTGCGGCCGGAACCGCCGGGGCCGGTGATCAGGATGGTGCGCATGGAGGTGAACGGTACGTGGTGCGGCGGCGCCCGCGACGGGCCGCTACTTGTCGCCCGGTCCCGCCTTCTTGCCGGCGTCCCCCGACTCCGCTTCCTTAGCGGCCTCCTCGGCGGCTTCCTTGCCGGCGTCGCCCGACTCCACGCGCTTCTTCAGGCCCGCCAGCGCGCGGTCGATGATGACCTTCTCCGCCTTGCGCTTGATCATGCCGAGCATCGGGATCTTGACGTCGACGGTGAGCCGGTAGGTGACCTCGGTGGCGCTCAGACCGGCCGGCTTGAGGATGTACGAGCCGTCGAGCGAGCGGAGCATCTGGGACTTGACCAGGGTCCAGGAGACCTCGTGGTCGCCGGTCCAGGTGTAGCCCAGGGTCTGGTCGTCCTTGATGGCGCCCGCGTCCATGACGAGGCGCACCTGCTCCGCACGGCCCTTCTCGTCCGTCGCGAGCACCTGCGCCTCCTTCACCTCGCCCGTCCAGTCGGGGTAGCGGGCGAAGTCGGCGATGACCGCCATGACATCGGCCGGTGCCGCCTCGATCGTGATACTCGAACTGGTGTTTTCCGCCATCGCTGTGGCTCCTCCAGATGCGGTCCGGACAGGGGGTTCTGCGGGCACGAGGGTTCTGCGGGTACGAACGCTTTCTACCTGTGTGCGCAGCGTGAACGCTACCGCGCTGCGCAGGCCCCGCCGCCTCCGGCCCCGCGACCGCCGGTGGCCCCGGCGCCCCTCACCACTCCAGCGCCCACGGCTTCCCCGTCCCGGCGAAGTGACCCACGTTCACGCACTCCGTGGCGCCGATGCGCATCCGCCGGGCGAGCGGCTGGTGCACGTGCCCGAAGAGCGAGTAACGCGGCCTGGTGCGCCGGATCGCGGCCAGCAGCGCCCGGCTGCCCCGCTCGAAGCGCCGCGCCACCGTGTCGTAGACGAGCTCGGGCACCTCGGGCGGGATGTGCGTGCAGAGCACGTCGACCTCCCCGACGGCCTCGATCTTCGCCGCGTACTCCTCGTCGCTGATCTCGTACGGGGTCCGCATGGGGGTACGCAGTCCGCCGCCGACGAAGCCGAAGACCCGGCCGGCGATCTCGACGCGCTGTCCGTCGAGCACGGTGGTGCCGGGTCCTGCGTACTCCGACCAGAGGGACGGGATGTCGACGTTGCCGTAGGTGGCGTACGTCGGAGTGGGGAACGCCGCGAAGAGTTCGGCGTACTGCTTCCGTACGGCCTTCTCGATGGCGGGGCCGCGGTCGACGCCCGCCCACAGCCGGGCACCGAGGGCCCGCGCGTCCTCGTACCTGCGGGCGGTGCGCAGCTCGACGATCCGGTCCGTGTTCTCGGTGCCGAAGAGGTCCGGGAAGATGCCGCGGGAGTGGTCGGCGTAGTCGATGAAGAGGACGAGGTCGCCCAGACAGATCAGGGCGTCCGCGCCCTCACCGGCCCTGACCAGGTCACGGACATTGCCGTGCACGTCGCTCACGACGTGGATCCGGGTTCTCGGGGACGCCCCCGGGGTCTCTCGCTCGCCGCCGCTGTCGCCGCCGCCTTGTGTACCTGCCATGGCGATCAAGGGTAGGCCTGTGGAGCAAAGGTGTGTAGACGCGGGCGGACCTGCGGTTACTACCCAGTCAGTAACGGGTTGGACTACTCTGCGGCAAGGAACGCCAACACGTGTGACGCGGGGAACATCTCACCGGACCCCCCTGTCGAAGAGGCACTACCGGCGGGTAACGTCCGGGCAGTCCAGTCGTGCTCAGGGTTTCAACAACCGACTCCCGGAGCACCTGCCCGAGCCTTGGACCGCTCCGTCGCATCACACGAAGTCGTGGCGTCGGCGCCCTATGAGGAGCAGCAGTCTTGCGCGAGTTCAGCCTTCCGGCTTTGTACGAGGTCCCTGCGGACGGCAATCTGACCGACATCGTCCGCAGAAACGCCGCGCAGCATCCCGATGTCGCGGTCATCGCCCGCAAGGTCGGCGGTACCTGGACGGATGTCACGGCCACCGCCTTCCTCGCCGAGGTGCAGGCCGCCGCGAAGGGCCTGATCGCCTCGGGCGTCCAGCACGGCGACCGCGTCGCCCTGATGTCCCGCACGCGGTACGAGTGGACGCTCCTCGACTTCGCCATCTGGAGCGCGGGCGCCGTCACCGTACCGGTGTACGAGACCAGCTCCCCGGAGCAGGTGCAGTGGATCCTCGGCGACTCCGGAGCGATCGCGATCGTCGTCGAGCTGGACGCGCACGCCGCCGCCGTCGAGTCCGTGCGCGACCGGCTGCCGCACCTCAAGCACGTCTGGCAGATCGAGGGCGGCGGGATCGACGAGCTCGACCGCGCCGGCAAGGACGTCTCGGACGCCGCCGTCGAGGAGCGCAGCTCGCTCGCCAAGGCCGACGACCCGGCGACGATCGTCTACACCAGCGGCACGACCGGGCGCCCCAAGGGCTGTGTGCTGACCCACCGCAGCTTCTTCGCCGAGTGCGGCAACATCGTCGAGCGGCTGCGCCCGCTGTTCCGTACCGGTGAGTGCTCGGTACTCCTCTTCCTGCCGCTCGCGCACGTCTTCGGACGCCTCGTGCAGGTCGCGCCGATGATGGCGCCGATCAAACTGGGCATGGTCCCCGACATCAAGAACCTCACCGACGAACTGGCCTCGTTCCGGCCGACGCTGATCCTCGGTGTGCCGCGCGTCTTCGAGAAGGTCTACAACTCGGCGCGGGCCAAGGCGCAGGCGGACGGCAAGGGCAAGATCTTCGACAAGGCGGCGGACACCGCGATCGCGTACAGCCGCGCGCTGGACACCCCGGCGGGGCCCTCGATCGGCCTGCGGATCAAACACAAGACGTTCGACAAACTCGTCTACAGCAAGCTGCGCGCGGTCCTCGGCGGCAAGGGCGAGTACGCGATCTCGGGCGGCGCGCCGCTCGGCGAGCGCCTCGGCCACTTCTTCCGCGGCATCGGCTTCACCGTCCTCGAGGGGTACGGGCTGACCGAGTCCTGCGCCGCCACCGCGTTCAACCCGTGGGACCGGCAGAAGATCGGCACGGTCGGGCAGCCGCTGCCCGGCTCGGTGATCCGCATCGCCGACGACGGCGAGGTGCTGCTGCACGGCGAGCACCTGTTCAAGGGGTACTGGAACAACGAGGGCGCGACCGAGGAGGCGCTGGCCGACGGCTGGTTCCACACCGGTGACATCGGCACGCTCGACGAGGACGGATACCTCCGGATCACCGGCCGCAAGAAGGAGATCATCGTCACCGCGGGCGGCAAGAACGTCGCCCCCGCCGTGATCGAGGACCGGATCCGGGCGCACGCGCTGGTCGCCGAATGCATGGTCGTCGGCGACGGACGGCCGTTCGTGGGCGCGCTCGTCACCATCGACGAGGAGTTCCTGGGGCGGTGGGCCGAGGACCACGGGAAGCCCGCCGGCTCGACCGCGGCGTCCCTGGCGCTCGACCCCGAACTGCTCGCGGCGCTCCAGAGTGCGGTGGACGACGGGAACGCGGCGGTGTCCAAGGCGGAGTCGGTACGGAAGTTCCGTGTGCTGGCGCACCAGTTCACGGAGGATTCGGGACATCTGACTCCGTCGCTGAAGCTGAAGCGGAATGTGGTGGCGAAGGATTACGCCACGGAAATCGAAGCGATCTACCAGGCCTGAGCCCCGCACCAAAAGGATTGCGCCGTTCCCCGCGCCCCTGAAGGTGCAGGCCGGTGGAGGTCGGCCCCAACGATTGCGCCGTTCCCCGCGCCCCTGAGCGTGCGGGCCGGTGGGGGCGGGCCCAAACGATTGCGCAGTTCCCCGCGCCCCTGAAGGTGCGCGGCGGTGGGGGTCAGCCTCAACGATTGCGCCGTTCCCCGCGCCCCTGAGCGTGCGGGCCGGTGGGGGCGGGCCCAAACG
>NZ_JBHXTO010000260.1:0-6741 GCF_042677425.1 Streptomyces sp. NPDC127119
TGTCCCCCCCCCCCCTCATGGGGGGGGCGCCCCCCCTCATTTAAGTCTTCCAGGGGCGCGGGGAACTGCGCGACCAGCCCCCACCGGCCCGCGGGATATCTTGATCCGTATGTCGACCATTCCGGCAGGAAACCCGTTGCCCGGTCCCCGGACGGAGTCCGACGGTTCGGTCGTCGTCCGGGTCCTCAGCTACAACATCCGGTCCATGCGGGACGACACCACCGCACTCGCCCGCGTGATCGCCGCCTGCGAACCGGACCTGGTCCTCCTCCAGGAAGCCCCCCGTTTCTTCCGCTGGCGCAAGAAACTGGCCCGCCTGGCGGCGGCCTCCGGCCAGGTCGTCCTCTCCGGCGGAGCCACCGCGTCAGGCCCCGCCCTCCTCTGCTCCCTGCGCGCCACGGTCGAACGCACCGAGGACGTACTCCTCCCCCTCACCCCCGGCCTGCACCGACGCGGCTTCGCGACCGCCGTCGTACGGTTCGGCGGGGCGGACGGCCCCCGCGTCGGCGTACTGAGCTGCCATCTCTCCCTCCAGAAGGACGAGCGGCAGAAGCAGGGCGCCCTGCTCCTGGACAGCCTCGCCGCCCTGGACACCCCGCACGCCATCGCGGGCGGCGACCTCAACGAGCGCCCGAACGGCCGGACGTTCAAGCGCCTCGCGGCAGCGCTCCAGGACGGCTGGGCGGTGGCTCCCTGGGGCGGCGAACACACCTCCACGCCCGGCGACCCCCACCAGCGCATCGACGCGCTCTTCGCCACCGCGGGCGTACAGATCCTGGGCTGCGGCGTACCCCTGGACCAGCCCGGAGTGACCGAGGCGGACCTGAGGGCCGCCACGGACCATCTCCCGGTCCTGGCAGCCCTCAGAATCCCCACCGCTCAATAACGCCGGGCGTCGGAAACGCCGGGCGTCGGAAACGCCGGGCGTCGGAAACGCCGGACGTCGGAAACGCCGGACGTCGGAAACGCCGGACGTCGGAAACGCCGGACGTCAGAGACGCCGCGCGTCAGACGACCGCGCCGCGCCCCGGATCGTCCTCGTCCTCCTCGTCGCCCCGCATCCGCCCCACCAGCGTCGCGAACCCGCCGAGGAAGCCGCCGATGCCGAGCGTGGCGAGGTACCACGTCATCTCCCAGCCGAGCAGCACCGCGAGAAGCAGCAGCACCGGGCCGCCGATCACACCCAGCCAGGCGAACTTGGCCGTGGCGTCCGCGGCGGGCAGCGGGGGCGGCTCGGGCGGCACGAAGTGGCCCTCGTCGTCCTCGTCGAAGTCCTCCTCGGCCGGTTCGGGCATCGAGAAGTCACGGGGACCGGCGACACCGGGCGCGAACGCCACGGAACTGCCGAGCGGCTTCCCCGCGCCGGGCTCGTCCTTCGGCCCGGCCTTCGCGTCGGTCTCCGGGTCGGCCTCCGGACCCGTGGTGTCCGTACCGCCCTGCTTGCTCTTGGCGCCCTTGGGCGTCGCGGAGCTCTTGCCGCCGGAGTCGCCCGCGCCACCGGCGTCGTTCGTCTCGGGCTCCAGGAGCGCCAGGTCCTCCACGGACTTGAAGGGCTTCGCGCCGGGCGGGTCCGGCGGTTCGTCGCCGTATCCGGCCACGATGGCCTCCCAGGCCGCGGTCTCGTCGAACGACGGGCCCTGCTCCCCGCCGGGCGCCGCGTCCTTCTCGTCGGGCTCGCGGTCCGCGTCGTGCTCAGCCACCAGTGGCCGTCCCTTCCTGCTGACTCGCCTGACCCGCGCCGGCCTCCTTGCCGGCACCGGGTGCGAGCCGGGAGACGAAGGCGAAGCTCTCCTCGAAGATCCGGTCCGCGTCGTGGTCCAACGTCGCGACGTGGTAGCTCTGTTCCAGAAGTATCTCCGTGACATCCACGGACGACACCCGGCTGAGGATGCGGGCCGAGTCGGCGGGCGGCACGACGTGGTCCTGCGGGCTGTGCAGGAGCAGCATCGGCTGGGTCACCTGCGGCAGTTCGCCGTCGAGGAGCCGGTAGAAGTTACGCATCGAATGGGCCGCGTGCAGGGGCACCTTGTCGTAGCCGATCTCGATGCCGCCGTCCTTGGCGATGTCGCTGGTGATGCCCTTCACCGTCCTGACGAAGTGACGGAGCACCGGCAGTGCGTACGCCGCGAGGCCGTGCACCTTGTTCGCCGGGTTGACGAGCACGATGCCGCTGATCTCGTCGCCGTGCTTCGCGGCGAGCCGCAGGGTGAGCGCGCCGCCCATGGAGAGACCGAAGACGAAGACCTGGGAGCAGCGCTCGCGCAGGGCGCGCAGCTCGCGGTCCACCTCCGCGTACCAGTCCTGCCAGCCCGTGAGCTGCATGTCCTCCCAGCGGGTGCCGTGTCCGGGCAGCAGCGGCAGCGAGACGGTGAGACCGCGCTCGGCGAGATACTCCGCCCAGGGGCGCAGCGACTGCGGGGAACCGGTGAAGCCGTGGCAGAGGAGGACCCCGACCTCTCCCCCCTCGTGGTGGAACGGCTCAGCTCCGGGAAGGACCGGCACCTTCGGTCTCCTGTTCGTTCAAGGGCGACGCGACGATCACCCCGAAGCTTCGAGGCGTACTTCACCGTACGCGACGGCACTGACACCGACCAGGGCCGTCGGGCCCATTGACGGTGCTCCGGGTTAAGGTCTGATCGACAGAAACAGGAGGCAACCCGGGTGATCTACGGCGCAATGAAGGTTTCCATCGGAGGGCCCCTGAAGCTCGCCTTCAGACCCTGGGTGGAAGGCCTCAGCAACATTCCCGCCGAGGGCCCGGCCATCCTGGCGAGCAACCACCTGTCGTTCTCGGACTCGTTCTTCCTCCCCGCGGTCCTCGACCGCAAGGTCACCTTCATCGCGAAGGCGGAGTACTTCACCACCCCCGGCGTCAAGGGCAGGATGACCGCCGCCTTCTTCAAGGGCGTCGGGCAGCTGCCGGTGGACCGGTCCGGCGGACGTGGCGCGGGCGAGGCCGCGGTCAAGAGCGGGATCGACGTCGTCGAGCGCGGCGAGCTCTTCGGTATCTACCCGGAGGGCACCCGGTCGCCCGACGGCCGCCTCTACCGGGGCAAGCCCGGCGGACTCGCGCGCGTGGCGCTGGCCACCGGGGCGCCCGTCATCCCGGTCGCCATGATCGACACGGAGAAGATCCAGCCGCCCGGCAAGGTGATGCCCAAGCTGATGCGCCCGGGCATCCGCATCGGCGAACCGCTGGACTTCAGCCGCTACAGCGGCATGGAGCACGACCGTTTCGTGCTGCGCGCGGTGACCGACGAGGTCATGTACGAAATCATGAAGCTCTCCGGGCAGGAGTACGTCGACATCTACGCGACGGCCGCCAAGCGGCAGATCGCGGAGGCGGCGAAGGCGCAGAAGCAGGCCCAGAAGGAAGTCCAGAGGGAAGCGCAGAAGGAAGCCGACCGGGGACGCCAGGCGGCGGACCAGGAGCAGACCGGCCAGGAGCGGGCCGACAAGGAGCAGACCGGCTCGTAGACCTGGACGCGGCCACGGGGGATGGGGTACTGGGGGACATGGCCAAGCGCGAGAGAGTCATGAGGATGTCGGTCGAGCAGCCGCTGTGGCGCGCGCTCACGGGGTACCGCGTCCTGACGCTGTTCTACGCGATCGGCCTCTTCGTGGCGAAGAACGACGAGTTCGTCCGCCCCGAAGTGGCCATCGGCTACTACGTACTGCTCTTCGCCTGGACCTTCGCCACCCTGCCCAAGGTGGCGAACGCACAGAGCTGCACCAAGCCCTTCCTCGCGGCCGATCTGACCGTCGCCCTCACCGGCATCCTGCTCACCCCGGTCGCGGACGCACACGAGCGGATCGTGGCGGGCGGCCCGACCCTCCCGTCGATATGGACCGCGGGCGCGGTGCTGGCGTTCGCGATCAAGGGCGGCTGGCGCTGGGCGGCCTTCGCCTCGGCGCTCGTCGGCGTCGCCAACGTCCTGCAGCGCGGCGCGCTCAGCGAGGACACCCTCCACAACGTGCTGCTGGTCTGGGTCGCCTCCATCGCCATCGGATACGTCGTCGAGGTCGCCCGCGCCTCCGAGCGCACCCTGGCCCGCGCCCTGGAGATCGAGGCGGCGACCCGCGAACGCGAGCGGCTCGCCCGCGACATCCACGACGGCGTCCTCCAGGTGCTCGCCATGGTGCAGCGGCGCGGCTCCGCGATCGGCGGGGAGGCCGCCGACCTGGGCCGCCTCGCCGGCGAGCAGGAGGTCGCGCTGCGCACCCTGGTCTCCGGCGGACTCGTACCCGTCTCGCGGCTCTCGGAGGACGAGGCCGAGGGCGCCGTCGTCCGCACGGTGGACGAACCGGACCCGCAGGACGACCTGGCCCCCCGTGATCTGCGCCCGCTGCTCGCCCCGTACGCCACCGCGAAGGTGACGTTCTCCGAGCCGGGCACCCCGGTGCCGCTCCCGGCCGGTGCCGCGAGGGAACTGGCCGCGGCGGTCGGCGCGGCCCTGGACAACGTCCACCGCCACGCGGGCGAGGACGCCCGTGCCTGGATCCTGGTCGAGGACGAGCCGGACGAGGTGATCGTGACCGTACGGGACGACGGCCCCGGCATCCCCGAGGGACGGCTCGCCCAGGCCGAGGGGGAGGGGCGCCTCGGGGTGGCCCTGTCGATCCGCGGACGGCTGCGCGAGATCGGGGGCACCGCCGAGCTGATCTCGGTGCCGGGCCAGGGCACGGAAGTGGAACTGAAGGTACCGAAGCAGGCACCGAAGGCCTCGAAGGGGCTCAAGGGCACACGGGGGAAGGCGGAAAAGGCATGAGCGAGGGACAAGGGCAGTCGCCGGGGCAGGGAACGGGACAGGCCCCGATCAGGGTCATGGTGGTCGACGACCACCCCATGTGGCGCGACGCGGTCGCCCGGGACCTCGCCGAGTCCGGGTTCGACGTGGTCGCGACCGCGGGCGACGGCGAGCAGGCGGTGCGCCGGGCCCAGGCCGTCGGGCCCGACGTCCTCGTGCTGGACCTGAACCTGCCCGCCAAGCCCGGTGTGCAGGTCTGCAAGGAACTCGTCGGCCTCAACCCCGCCCTGCGCGTCCTGGTCCTCTCCGCGAGCGGTGAGCACGCCGACGTCCTGGAGGCGGTCAAGTCCGGCGCCACCGGCTATCTGCTCAAGTCGGCCTCCACGGAGGAGCTGATCGACGCGGTGCGCCGCACGGCCGTCGGCGACCCCGTCTTCACTCCGGGCCTCGCCGGCTTGGTCCTCGGCGAGTACCGCAGACTCGCCTCCGACCCCGGTCCCGCCACCGGCGGCGACGAGCCGAGGGCCCCGCAGCTCACCGAGCGGGAGACCGAGGTGCTCCGGCTGGTGGCCAAGGGCCTGAGCTACAAGCAGATCGCCGAGCGCCTCGTGATCTCCCACCGCACGGTGCAGAACCACGTCCAGAACACCCTGGGCAAGCTCCAGTTGCACAACCGCGTGGAGTTGGTGCGCTATGCCATAGAGCGGGGCCTCGACGACGCGTAAACCCCCCGATATACACCAACGAGTGATGACGAGTGATCAACTCCCGCACATTGCATCGGAATTGACCTTCCGCCCTCTCCTGGAGTGACCTGGATCACTATTAGCGTGAGTTCCGTCAGCCAACCATGGCGAAGGGACTTTCCATGCGGGTCGGAGTACTGACCGGAGGCGGCGACTGCCCCGGGCTCAACGCCGTCATCCGGGGCATCGTCCGCAAGGGCGTGCAGGAGTACGGCTATGACTTCACCGGCTTCCGGGACGGCTGGAGGGGTCCGCTGGAAGGCGACTTCGTCCGGCTCGACATTCCCGCCGTGCGGGGCATCCTGCCCCGCGGCGGCACCATCCTCGGCTCCTCGCGCACCAACCCCCTCAAGGCCGAGAACGGCATCCGCCGGATCAAGGACAACCTCGCCAAGTGCGAGGTCGACGCCCTGATCGCGATCGGCGGCGAGGACACCCTCGGGGTCGCCGCGCGCCTCACCGACGAGTACGGGGTGCCCGTCGTCGGCGTACCGAAGACCATCGACAACGACCTGTCCGCCACCGACTACACCTTCGGTTTCGACACCGCCGTCGGGATCGCGACCGAGGCGATCGACCGGCTGCACACCACCGCCGAATCGCACATGCGCGTACTGGTGTGCGAGGTCATGGGGCGGCACGCGGGCTGGATCGCGCTCCACTCGGGTCTCGCGGGCGGCGCGAACGTCATCCTCATCCCGGAACAGCGCTTCGACGTCGACCAGGTCTGTGCCTGGGTGACCTCGCGCTTCAAGGCCTCGTACGCGCCGATCGTGGTCGTCGCGGAGGGGGCGATGCCCAAGGACGGCGACATGGTCCTCAAGGACGGGTCGCTGGACTCCTTCGGGCATGTGCGGCTGTCGGGTGTGGGGGAGTGGCTGTCCAAGGAGATCGAGCGGCGTACGGGGAAGGAGGCACGGACGACCGTCCTCGGGCACGTCCAGCGTGGCGGCACGCCGAGCGCGTTCGACCGGTGGCTGGCGACGCGGTTCGGGCTGCATGCGATCGAGGCCGTGCGGGACGGGGACTTCGGCAAGATGGTCGCGCTCCAGGGGACCGATATCGTGCGCGTCCCGATCGCGGAGGCCACGGCCCGCCTGAAGACGGTGGATCCGCGACTGTACGACGAGGTCGGAGTCTTCTTCGGCTGACTTCCCTCGCCCCCGCCGCCCCTACCCGTTCCCGTCACTCACTCGGGGGCGCTGCCCCCGAACCCCCGGTCCTCAAACGCCGGACGGGCTGAAAAC
>NZ_JBHXTO010000261.1:0-6574 GCF_042677425.1 Streptomyces sp. NPDC127119
CTGTGCGGCCAGAGCGGCGGCGTCCCCATCCTGGCCTGCACGCTGGACCACAACAGCCTGGTGGGCGCCGCCGAGTTGGCGTGGCAGCCGGTGCTGGACGACCCGATCGCGGCCCTGGCACACGCCTGAGCCGATCTGATTGCGCCGTTCCCCGCGCCCCTCGGGGAGGGGCGCGGGGAACGGCGCGGCGTGGCCCGCCCCCGCCGTCCCGCGGCCGAACGTCGTCCTCACTGCCGCCCGTGGGTCTACGTCCACCCGACGGCGAACGCCCGCTGCGGATTCGCCGTCAGAATGTGCTCCACCAGCTCATTCCCCAGGGCGAGTTCGAGCCTTGGCCGGACGCGGCGCAGCAGATACGGCATTCCGGGGCCGCCGTTCACCGAGCGCGCCCCGGCCGTGGTCGTGTCCCCGCCGAGGAGCAGCCGGTCGCCGAACCCGGCGTCGGCGAGATCGCGTACGGCCTCGGGCATGCGCCAGTCCGTCGCGTGGTTCGCGCGTGACGGACCGTCAAAAGCCAGATGGGCGCCGGACTCGGCGGCCTGCCGGTGCACCACCGGGTCGGGGGAGCGGTTGAGGTGCCCGAGGATCACACTGGCCGGCGCCACCCCCAACTCCCCGCACAGCAGGTCGAGTACGTCGAGCGCGCCCGTGCCCAGCTCCAGGTGCACCGCGACCGGCGCCCCTGTCGCGTGGTGCGCCTCGGCCGCCGCGGTCATCGTCCAGCGGGCATGCGCGTCGAGCGCGTGGAAACCGCCCGCGACCTTGATGAAACCCGCCCGCACCCCGGACGTGGCCAGCCCCTCCGTCAGCTCGGACACGAAGACGTCGGCCAGCCGGCCCCGCAGCCGGTCGAGCACCTCCGGCGCGTAGTGGACGGCCTGGTGCAGTCCCGTGGCGGCCACGACATGCACCCCGGCGGCGCGGGCCAGCAGCGGCAGATCGGCGGCCCGCCGCCCCAGACCGTACGGGGTCCACTGGGCGACACTTCCGCCGCCCGCCGCGCCGAACGCGGTCAGCTCGGCCGTCGCGGCGCCCGCGTCCCGCAACTCCTGCCCCGGAAGGCGGGGACTGCTGAAGAAGAGATGGTCGTGCGCGTTGCACACCCCCAACTCCGCCGGAGGGATGTCGCCGAAGACCGTGCGGACGGTACGGGGCGCCCGGCCCCGGCTCACCACTGCCGTCCCCCGCGCAGCCGGTCGCGCCCCGGCGCCGACAGATGCAGCACGCGGTACGTCTCGCCCTCGGCCTTGGGCGTGTCGTGGGCCCAGAGGGAGAAGTGCACGACCTCCCAGTGACGCGGGTCGACGGCGGCAGCGGCACCCACCACCCCGTCCAGCGCGGCCAGGCGCCCCGCCTCCAGGACGGCCTCCCGCGCCACCTCGGTGAGCGGCACGCCCTCGGGGACGCTCACCCGCCTGCGTACCGCGACCTCGGGCGCCCCACCGGCGGCGCCCCCGGCCTCGTACGCCAGGCCCGCCCAGTGCTGCACCACGGGGCGCCCGAAGTCGTTCACGAGCCCCTGGAAGCCGGGCCCCCAGAGGAAGGAGTTCATGCCCTCGGGGGTGTCCCACAGGTAGAAGGGCGCGTACTGGTTGACCGGCGAGCCGTCCACGCCCCGCTCCCGCAGCAGGTAGGCCTTCAGCCCGAGTCCGGCCCAGTCGTCGAGCAGATGCCCGACGCGGGCCACCCGGTCCCGGACGATGCCCATGTCGTAGTCCGCGGGCAGGGTGATCTCGTACTGCATGGCGTGCATCGGTGCCTCCCGGCGGCTCAGGCCTCGTTGGGGGTGGGGGAGTCGCCGGCGGGGGAGCGGGCTGCGAGGAGGGACAGCAGCCCGCGGACCCCCGTGTCGAAGGCGGCGGTCGAGCCGGACGCGCGGGCCAGCACATAGCCTCCCTGGACCGTGGCCACGATCGTCGCGGCGATCTCCTCGCCGTCCAGCGCCGACGCGAACTCGCCCAGCTCCTGGCCCTCCTCGACGATTCCGGCCAGCCGCTCGCGCAACCAGTCCAGCGTCTCGTCGACGGGCGCGCGCAGTGCGTCGCTCGCGACGACGTCCGGGTCCATGGTCAGCCGCCCGACCGGACAGCCGCGCAGAACCTCACGCTCGCGCCGCAGATACGCCTCGACCCGCTCGTACGGGGAACCGGGCCCGCCCAGCACCGCTTCGGCGGTGGCGCGCAGTTCCTCCGCGGTGCGCCGGATCGCGGCCAGGGCCAGATCGGGCTTGCCCGTGAAGTGGTGGTACATACTGCCCTGGCCCGCACCCGCCCGCTGCAGGATCGCCTTCGGGCTCGTGCCCACATAGCCGCGCTCCCACAGCAGCTCGCGGGTGGCTTCGATCAGACGCTCCGGAGTGCTCACACAGACACTGTACATACTAGTAGTTACAGAATCGAGGGGCGTGCGGAGCCGAAGGCGCGAGGAGCAGCTGAAGCCCCCGTTCCTACTCCCACGGAGGTACGCGTACTGCCGCTGGCCGTACGACGACCCGGACCCCCTCCCGGCGCGAGCCTCTAAGCATCACCGGAACACCGGAACGGACACCGGAACACCGGAGCGTCCGGAACTCCCGAGGAGATGACTTCAGATGCAGACCCTGGCGAACTGGGACGGCGGGCCCGGCCCGTGGATCCTGTTCCTCCCGCTGATCTGGGCGGCCGTCGTAATCGGTGTCGTCACCGTGCTGCGCCGCACCGTGTGGCGCGGCCGACGCGGCCCGTGGCACGGCCCCGACCGGTCCCGCCCGTCCGGCGACTCGCCGATCGCGATGCTGGGCAGGCGCTTCGCCGCCGGCGAGATCGACGAGGACGAGTACTGGCGCCGTCTCTCCGTCCTGGACGAGCGGTTCGGACGGACGGGTGCGGACGAGCGCTCCGGCCGCAGGGGCAAGGGCGGTGCGGCATGAACGCGCCCGCGACGGCGACCGCCACCAAGGGCACACGGACCGCGGCACGGGTCGCCGGAGCGGTGAAGGTGTACGGCGCCGGGGACACCGCGGTACGGGCCCTGGACGGGATCGACGTCACCTTTCCCGCCGGACGCTTCACCGCGATCATGGGGCCGTCGGGCTCCGGCAAGTCCACCCTGATGCACTGCGCGGCGGGCCTGGACACCCTGACCTCGGGCGCCGCCTTCATCGGCGACACCGAACTGGGCACGCTCGACGACCGCCGGCTCACGCTGCTGCGGCGCGACCGCATCGGTTTCGTCTTCCAGGCCTTCAACCTGGTGCCGACACTGACCGTCGCGGAGAACATCACGCTGCCCATGGATCTGGCCGGCCGCAGGGGTGACAGCTCGACCGGCGAGTGGATCGACGCCCTCGTGGAGGTCGTCGGGCTGCGCGACCGACTGCGCCACCGGCCCGCCGAGCTCTCCGGCGGCCAGCAGCAACGCGTCGCCGTGGCGCGGGCGTTCGCGGGCCGGCCCGACGTCGTCTTCGCCGACGAACCGACCGGCAACCTCGACTCACGCTCCGGCGAGGAGGTCCTGAACCTTCTCGGCCGGGCCGTCCGCCAGATGGACCGCACGGTCGTCATGGTCACCCACGACCCGGTCGCCGCCGCGCACGCCGACGAGGTCGTCTTCCTCGCCGACGGCCGCCTCGTGGACCGCATGGAGTCCCCGACGGCAGACCGGGTCCTGGACCGGCTGAAGGCGTTCGACGGCAAGGGGGCTCCGTCATGAACGCCTCCGTGCGGATCAGCGTCTCCTCGCTGCGTGCCCACAAGCGGCGCTTCGCCGGCACCTTCCTGGCCGTCCTGCTCGGTGTCGCCTTCCTGGCGGGCACGCTCGTCATGGGCGACACCCTGCGCGCCTCCTTCGACACGATGTTCGGCGACGCCACCAGCGGCACCGACGCCGTGGTCCGCAGCGCCGACACCATCACCACCCCGGGCGAGAGTCAGGGCGTACGGCAGCCCGTCGGCACCGACCTGGTGGCGGCCGTCGAGAACACCCCGGGCGTCGCGGCGGCAGCCCCCGACATCCAGGGCGCGGGCCAGCTCGTCGGCGCGAACGGCAAACCCGTCGGCGGCCAGGGCCCGCCCACCCTCGCGAGCAACTGGATCGACGACCCCGAACTCAACGCCTACCGCCTGGCCGAGGGCCGCGCCCCGGCGAAGTCCGGCGAGGTCGTCGTCAACCGGGGCGCGGCCGAGAAGGGCGGCCTGCGCATCGGCGACACGACGACCCTGCGAACGCCCGATCCCGTCGAGGTGACGATCGTGGGCCTCGCGACCTTCGGCGGCGAGGACGGCATGGCGCAGGTGACCTTCACCGGCATGACGCGCTCCGACGCCGAGAAATACCTGACCGCGAAGCCCGGCGACGCCGCGAGCATCCTCGTACGGGCCGGACCCGGCATCGGTCAACGCGAACTCGTCGACGCCCTGAATCCCTTACTGCCCAGGGGTGTTGAGGCGATCACCGGTCAGGAGCTGGCCGAGGAGAACACCGACATGGTCTCCGGCCAGTTCCTGACGCTCTTCACCACGTTCCTGCTGGTGTTCTCCGGTGTGGCGCTGCTGGTCGCGACCTTCTCCATCCACAACACCTTCGCGATCGTGGTCGCCCAACGCACCCGTGAGAACGCCCTGTTGCGTGCCCTCGGTGCCTCCCGCCGCCAGGTCACCGCGTCGACGCTCGTGGAGGCGAGCGCGGTCGCCGTGGTCGCGTCCGCGGCCGGTCTCGCGGGTGGCATCGGTATCGCGGCAGGCCTGCAGGCGCTGTTCCCGGCCATCGGATTCCCCTTCCCCGAGGGCGACCTGGTGATCAGTGCCCTGTCCATGGTCCTGCCGCTCGCGGTCGGCGTCGTGGTCTGCCTCGGCTCCGCGCTGCTGCCCGCCGTACGTGCCGGGCGCACCGCACCACTGGCCGCCCTGCGCGAGACGTCCGTCGACCGGTCCGGCGCGTCCCGGACCCGTGCCGTCGTGGGCGCCGGACTCGCCGCGTCGGCCGTCGCCGTCACCCTGACCGGCGTCGTCGTCAGCCCGTCCCTGTGGCTCGCCGGAGCGGGCGCGGTGCTGGCACTCGCCGCCTTCGTGGTCCTCGGCCCGGTCGCCGCGACCACCGCCGTACGCGTCCTGGGGGCTCCCCTCGACCGGCTGCGCGGTGTCACCGGCGCCCTGGCCGCGCGCAACGCCCTGCGCAGCCCCAGGCGCACCGCGGCCACCGCGAGTGCCCTGATGATCGGTGTCGCCGTGGTGTCACTGTTCACCGTCTTCGGTGCCTCACTGAAAGCGACCATGGACCGGACGGTGTCGCGGTCCTTCGCCGGGGACGTCGTCGTGAGCACCCCGTCGTTCGGCGCGGGCGGCAGCGGACTGAGCCCCGCACTCGCCGCCGCGATCGGCGAACGGCCCGAGGTCGACACCGCCGTCGGGCTGGGCCGCGGGGTGGCCGAAGTCGACGGCAAGGGACGGGCGTTGACGGTCACGGACCCCGTCGCGCTGGAGCGCACCTTCGACCTCGGCGACGTACGGGGCTCGATGCGCGACCTCGGCGCCGACGGCATCGCCGTCACGGAGGAGGAAGCCGACAAGCAGGGCCTCAAGACCGGTGACACCACCCGGCTCGCCTTCACCGACGGCCAGGCGAAGACCTTCACCGTCCGCGCGGTCTACGGCCGCTCCGAGCTGGCCGGCGAGTACGTCATCACCCGCGAGGCCTGGGCCCCGCACCGCACCCAGGACGCCGACACGCTCGTCGCCGTGAGCTTCAGGGACGGTGTGGACGCGGCCGAGGGGAAGACGGCGGTCGAGAAGGTCGCGACGGCGTACGGCAACCCCGAGGTGCAGACCCGTGACGAGTACGCGCGGTCCTCGGCCGGAGCCATCGACATGATGCTGACCCTGGTCTACGCGCTGCTCGCGCTCGCCGTGCTCATCGCCCTGCTCGGCATCGCCAACACGCTGACCCTCGCGGTCCACGAACGCACCCGCGAACTCGGCCTGTTGCGGGCCGTCGGGCAGACCCGGTCGCAGCTGCGTGCCATGGTCCGCTGGGAGTCGGTCCTGGTGGCCGCGTTCGGCACGGCGGGCGGACTGGCGCTCGGCGGCTTCCTCGGCTGGGTGCTGGTCAAGGCGTCCGACGGGTCGTCGAGCAGCGAGTTCGCGTTCGCGGTGCCGCTGGTTCAGCTGTGCGTGGTCGCGGGGGTGGGCGTCGCGGCGGGCGCGCTCGCGGGCTTGCGCCCGGCACGACGGGCAGCACGTCTGGACGTACTGCGGGCCATCGCGGCGGAGTGAGCTCGCCTCTGGGGCTGCGCCCCCGGACCCCCTGTCGCGCGTGCGCTCGTCCTCAAACGCCGGACGGGCTTGGGGCCTTCGGCTGCGGGCCCGGTGGGGGCCGTTCGCGCAGTTCCCCGCGCCCCTAGGGGTGGGGCTGCGCCCCTACCCCCCCATGCGTCTCGGGGTGGGGCTGCGCCCCGACCCCACCCCTCCAGCCCGTCCGCGACGTATTTCAGCCCGTCCGGCGTTTGAGGACCGGGGGTTCGGGGGCGGAGCCCCTGAGTGCGTGACGGGAACGGGTAGGGGCGGCGGGGGCGAAAACCACACCGAAGCCACCCCCCCCC
>NZ_JBHXTO010000262.1:0-6520 GCF_042677425.1 Streptomyces sp. NPDC127119
CTTCAGGGGCGCGGGGAACTGCGCGGCCCGCCCCCACCGGACCCGCAGATGTCAGGGGTGGGGGGTGCAGTGGGTCAGTAGGTCGGTCAGGGCCTTGTTGAAAGGTGTGGGGCGTTCGAGGTTCGGGAGGTGGGCCGCGCCCCGGACGACACACAGCACAGACCCCCGCACAGCCGCGTGCATCGCCTCCGCATCCGCCACGGGAGTGAACGTGTCCTCCTCCCCCACCACCACCAGCGTGGGAACGCCGACCCGGGTCAGCAGTTCCCGGTAGTCCGGCCGTTCGGCCCGCCCCCGCAGGGCCGCCGCGGCCCCCTCCGCCGACGTCCCCGTCATCATGCGGCGCACCTGCGCCACCACGTCAGGGCGGGCGTACGGCGCCACCATCCGGTACAGGACCTCCTCGGCGTACCCGCCCATCCCCTCGCGGAGCAGCCGTTCGGCCATCGCGCCCCGCGCTTTCCTCCCCTCGGGCGTCTCCGCCGCCGGGAACGTGTCCGCCAGGAGCAGGCCCCGGATCCGTTCGGGGAACTGCCGGTAGCACTCCATGACGATCTGGCCGCCCATGGAGAGTCCGCCGAGGACGAATTCGGGTACCCGGAGTTCGTCGAGGAGGGCCGCCACGTCCTCGGCGAAGACGGAGAGCGGGGTGATCCCGGGGACGACCGGGGACGCGCCGTAGCCCCGCAGGTCCGGCACGATCACCCGGCGCTCCCGGGCGAAGGCCGCCACCTGGGGAGCCCACATCGTGTGGTCGAAGGGGTGGCCGTGGATCAGGACAAGAGGCAGCGCCGTGGCGGCATGCGGGCCTTTGTCCTCGTATGCGAGGAAGGGAGCCATGGTCGGACCCTAGATCTCCTCAACTCCTCGGTGCAATAAGATCTTTGCTCTCGGTGCAATCCGGGCGGGATTCACCTGTGTTCCAGGAAGGGGCGGCGTGGAGGACTACCGGCGTATTGCCGACCGGCTGGCCGAGGAGATCTATTCGGGGCGGCTGAAGGCCGGTGAGCGGCTGCCGCCGCAGCGCGTGTTCGCCCGGCGCCGGCGCATCGCGGGGTCCACGGCCGGGCGCGTGTACGGAGAGCTGGTCCGGCGCGGTCTCGTCGTCGGCGAGGTCGGGCGCGGCACCTTCGTACGGGCCGCCCCGCCCCCCTCCGGCCGGGCCCTCGCGGAGGCCGCGCACGACCAGGACCCCCAGGTGAAGATCGATCTGGAGCTCAACTACCCGTCCGTACCGGGGCAGTCGGAGCTGATGGCCGACGGGCTCGCGCCGCTGCTGCGGGCCGACGTGCTGGGCGAGGCCACCCGTACCGTCCCGGCCACCGGCACCCCCGCCGCGCGCGAGGCCGTCGCGGGACTGCTGGCGGGGTCCGGGTGGCGGCCCGCGCCCGAGCAGCTCCTGTTCGCGGGGAACGGCCGGCAGGCCATCGCGGGCGTCCTCGCCTCGCTGGTACGGCCCGGTGGGCGGGTCGGCGTGGAGGCGCTGACGTATCCGCTGGTCAAGGAGATCGCCGAGCGGATCGGCTGCACGCTCGTGCCGCTCGCCACGGACGAGGAGGGGCTGCGGCCCGACGCCGTCGCCGCCGGCCACCGTGCCGCCCCGCTCTCCGCCCTCTACGTCCAGCCGACGCTGCACAATCCGACCGGCGTGACGGCGGGGGATCGAAGGAAGCGCGAACTCGCCGCTGTCGTAAGGGACGTGGATCTGCCCGTCGTCGAGGACCGCATCTGGTCGTTCCTCCATGAAGAGGGCGTGCCGCTCGCCGCGTACGCACCCGAGCGCGTCCATGTCGTCGACGGGCTGTCGAAGCGGGTGGCGCCCGGACTGACCGTCGGTTTCCTCGTCGTGCCCGAGGGGCGGGCCGGGGCGGTGGGCGGGGCCCTGCGGTCGGGCGGGTGGACGGCGGGGCGGTTCGCGCTGGAGGCGGGTACGCGGTGGATCCGGGACGGGACCGTCGAGCGGCTCGTCGGCAGGAAGCGGGCCGACGCGGCCCGGCGCCAGCGGGTCGTCGCGGAACTGCTCGACCCGTTCACGGTCCGGGCCGACCCGTACGCGTACTACGCCTGGTGGGAGCTGCCCGCGCCCTGGCGCGCGGACACCTTCACGGCTGCCGCCGCCGCCCGCGGGGTCGCGGTCACCCCGGGCCCGGCCTTCGCGGTGGGGCCGCAGGGCGCGCCGGACGCCGTCAGGCTCGGGCTCGCGTCGGTTCCGGTACCGGTGCTGGGACAGGCGCTGCGGACGCTGCGCGACGTCGCGCGCGGGCGTCCGTGAGCCAGGTCGCCAGCGCCACCGTGAGGCCGAGGGCGAGGATGAACCAGGCCGCCGTGCGCAGGGTCTCGGTGAGGGCGTCGTAGACCGCGCCCGCCGCGGCGCGCGAGACGTGCTCGGGCAGGCCCGCGAGGGTCATGGCCCGGCCGATGACGGTGGCGAGTGCCAGCAGGGCGGCGCCCAGGGCCATGCCGAGCGCGGTGGCCGTGACGGCGCGGCGGCGGCGTACGGCCAGCAGGATGCCGCCGAGGGCCAGGGCGACCGCCGCCAGCGGCAGCCAGAAGCCCGCGATCTCCAGCATGGGGAAGCCTTTCCGCAGGGAGCTGAGCTCCTGGGCCCCGAGGACCGTGACCTCGGTGTGCTCGACGGGAATGCGGTTCGCCAACGGCACGCGGTCGTCGGCCAGTTGGGACTTGAGGCGGGCGGTGACCGGGGCCAGGTCGAGCGTGACCGCGCCCTCGCTGTCGCTGCGCAGGGCCCGCAGGACGGCGTCGTGCGCGGCCCGGTTCGCCGTGGTCCAGGCCGCGCGGAAGGCCTCCGTACCGGTGAAGGACCGCACCGCCCGGTGGACGTACGCGCGGACCTCCCCCTCCAGCGGCCCGACCTCGACCTCGCTCATGATCCCGTCCGTGACGGTGTCCGCGATCGCGCCCTGGACGTCGGGTCCTGCGGCGAGCGGCGCCATCGTGTCGACGTACCGCCCGGTGTCGCCGATCTCGTACTTCGCCCACGCCGACAGCCCGCCCAGCGGTACGAGGACGCAGGCGAGCACGATCAGCAGCGCCGAGAGGGCCTTCCTCAGCGCCGAGGGGTCAGGGCCGGTGTCTTTCCGCACCTCTCAAGGAAGAACCCCGGCCGCGCCCCTCGCCATCGGGGCACGGCCGGGGTGACTGCATCCGGACGCGGATTGCGTTCTTCCGGGGGACCCGGACGGCCTGCGCCGAGCTCCGGAAGGCCTTCCTACTTGCGGTTGTAGAGCCTCATCGTGACCGGGCCGAAGACCGCGACCAGCACCCCGGCCCAGCCCAGCGACCACGCGATCTCGGCGGTCGGCCAGGAACCGTCCATCAGGCCGCGTACCGCCGAGGCGAGATGCGTGACCGGGTTGTTGTTGACGAAGGCCTGGAGCCAGCCCGGCATCGTCTCGGGGCGGACGAAGATGTCGCTGAGGAAGGTCAGCGGGAACAGGATCATCATGCTCACGCCCATGACCGACTTCTCCGTGCGCAGCAGCAGGCCGAACATCGTCCACACCCAGGAGAAGGCGAACGAGAAGACGAGCAGGAGGACGACGCCCGCCACCACGCCTTCGACGCCGCCGTCCGGACGGAAGCCCATGACCAGGCCCACCGCGAGCATCACGACCGACGCGATCGTGTAGCGCAGGGCGTCCCCGAGCAGATAGCCGACCAGCGTCGACGGGCGCCAGATGGGCAGCGAGCGGAAGCGGTCGAAGACGCCCTTCGCGATGTCGATGTTGACCGAGACGCCCGTGTACATCGTGATCATCACGACCGACATCACGAGGATGCCGGGGAGCAGGTACTGGATGTACTCCTCGGGAGAACCGGCGAGCGCGCCCCCGAACAGGTACGTGTACATCAGCACCAGCATGATCGGGAACGCCGTCACGTCGAAGAGCTGCTCCGGTACGTGCTTGATCTTGAGGATCGCCCGCCAGCCGAAGGTGAGCGAGGCCTGGAGGGCGTTCGGGCGCGGCGGGCGCTCGCCGGCGACCAGGATCGCGGCGAGGCTCTCGGTACGGACCGGCGAGAGGTCCGCGGTGTCCGCGGTTCCGGTGCCGGAGGACTGGGTCGCGGTGCTCATGCCGTGGCCTCTTTCTTCAGCGTCGGCTGGGTCGGCTGGGTCGGCTGCGTCCCGGGCGGATTCCCGGGCCGGCTCTCCGGCTTTCCGGTGAGGGCGAGGAAGACCTCGTCCAGGCTCGGCTGGCCGAGGGAGAAGTTGTCGACGGTGATGCCCGCGCGGGCGAGTTCGGCGAGGGCGCGGGACGCCTTCTCGGCGGCTGCGGAGCCGTCCGGCGAGCCGTCCGGCGAGCCGTTGCCGACCCGGGCCGTCAGCGCCACCGGGTCCGGCTCCAGCTGCACGTCCGTGCCGAGTGCCTGACGCAGCACCCGCTCGGCGTCCGGACGCCGGTCCGCGTCCCGCAGCCGTACGTGCACGGCGCCCGCGCCCACCGACGCCTTCAGCTCGCCCTTCGTGCCCTCGGCGATGACTTTGCCCTTGTCGATGACGGCGATCCGGGACGCCAACTGGTCCGCCTCGTCCAGGTACTGGGTGGTGAGGAGGACCGTGGTGCCCTGGGCGACGACCGCCCGCACGATCTCCCAGACCTGGTTGCGGCTGCGCGGGTCGAGGCCCGTCGTCGGCTCGTCCAGGAACAGCAGGTCCGGGGTGTTGAGGATGGACGCGGCGATGTCGATACGCCGCCGCATGCCGCCCGAGTAGTTCTTCACCTGGCGGCCGGCCGCCTCCGACAGGCCGAAGGCGTCCAGGAGTTGGGCCGCGCGGTCGTACGAGGCCTTCTTGGCGTGGCCGGTCAGACGCGCCAGCAGCACGAGGTTCTCGGTGCCCGTCAGGTCCTCGTCCACGGACGCGTACTGGCCGGTGAGGCTCACCCGGCCGCGGACCGCGTCCGCCTCCCGTACGACGTCGTGGCCGAAGACGTGCGCCTCGCCGCCGTCGGGACGCAGCAGGGTCGCCAGCATGCGGACGGTCGTCGTCTTGCCCGCGCCGTTCGGGCCCAGCAGGCCGTACACCGTGCCCGGCTCGATCCGTAGGTCCACGCCGTCGACCGCGCGGGTGTCGCCGAAGGTCTTCACCAGCCCCGCGGTCTCGATGGCCGGCCCGGCCCAGTGGTCGGTGCGGTTGCTGCTCGTCATGTCGGTCCGCCCATCCGCGTCGTTCTGGTGACTGGTTCGGTGACTCGTTTCGCAATACAGACCCCCGGGGCCGCGGAAACTCATCGGTGCGGCGCTGGGGGCCGTGCGGCGGGGGCCTCCGGTGGAGGGTTGACCCGAACGGGTGTTACCTGGTTTCGGAGGAGAGGAGGCCGATCATGCGTGTCACCCTGGCTCTCAGAATCCTAGGAACCGCCCTGGTCAGCGGCGGTGTGCTGACCGTCGCGGCCGCAGGTACGGCGACTGCCGGCGACCTCGGCGACCGGCGCGGCGACCGCCACGGCGGGGACCCCGTGTGGGGGACCGTCGTCTCCCGCGGCGACCTGAAGGTGCGGGCCCGCCCCGACCTCGGCTCGGAGGTCGTCGACCGGCTCCCGCCCGGCAGCCAGGACCGGGTCGCGTGCGTGGTGCGCGGCTCGCACGTCTTCGGCAACCCGCACTGGTACTGGCTCGTCGGGGCGCGGGCCTGGGCGAGCGCGGCGTTCGTCGACCTCGGCGGAGAGGGTGTGCCGAAGTGTTCCGACCCCTGCGACGGGGCCTGGAAGGACCGGTGGGACGAGACTTCGGACGCCGCGGGCTCCGGCTGGGAGTGGGTGCCCGGCGGGCAGTGAGCGGGTCCGAGGAGAACGGGGCCCCGGCGTGCAGCCGGGGCCCCGTCGTCATGCGTACCGGTGTGTACCGGTACGTACCGAGTTCAGTCCTCGGCCGTGTAGTAGCGGTAGAAGAGCACCACGAGGACGCCTGCCGCGATCACCAGGGACAGACCCACGGTCTTGACGACACCGGCGTCCGTGAGGCTGTAGACGAAACCGAACGCGATGCCCGCGAACGCCGCCCAGGTGGCCGCGCGCAGTTCGCGGGGCAGGCGGGGGGCGACGGTGTGCACGCCGTACGCGGCCGCGGCGAACACGAGGGCCGATACGACGCCCAGGAGGACGTTCCAGCCGGTGATCGGGCCTGCGTGGCGGGCTATGCCGGAGGTCCAGAGGCCGTAGACGATGCCGGCGAGTGCGGGCAGTACGAGTTTCGCTTTCAGCGGGACGGTGGGGTGGTGGGTGGTTCGTGGGCCGGTCCTTGCGGGTGCCGTATGAGCCATGACAGCACTCCTCTCTTCCTCGCCCCTGCCTTCCAGATCACACCTGGGCGGTTCGAACGGCAAGTCGATGAGGGTCCGCCTGCGGCGGGCTTACGTGGTGCGGTCGTGTGCCGCCTGCGGCCCCGGTGGGGGCCGTTCGCGCAGTTCCCCGCGCCCCTAAAAGCCAAAGGCAAAAGACTGCGCCGTTCCCCGCGCCCCTGACGGGCTGCGCCCGGGGGGCAAAAGCCGGGGCGCAGC
>NZ_JBHXTO010000263.1:0-6439 GCF_042677425.1 Streptomyces sp. NPDC127119
TTTTCAGGGGCGCGGGGAACGGCGCAATCTTTGAGGCGCGGCGGGTGACGGAGGGCGGGTTGGTCGTTTTTAGGGGCGCGGGGAACTGCGCAGTCTGTGAGGCGCGGTGGGCGGCGGCGGGTGGCCGGCCCGTCGGGGGTGTGGGGGCGGAGCCCCCGCGGGGAGCGCCCCTGAGGGCGGAAGAATCACCACCGTTTCTCTTGCAATCGTGAGGCGCTCGCGCCTCAATAGACGCCAGCTCTTCCGGCGGACCGTCAGATCCGCGTCGGCAGCCAGTCGTCGGCGAAGCGCCCGTCGGCCGTCCCCACACGGCAATTCCCGTACTAGGGAAGGGAAACCAATGATCAGTAAGCGACTCGGAATCGGTGCGGCGTTAGCCGCCGGCACCCTCGCCGCCGGCCTCGCGCTCGCCCCGGGTGCCGCGGCCGTGGTACCCCAGACCGCCACGATCGTCGCGGACTGCGGTATCTACGGCGGTGGTGAGGCCACCCTCACGGCCACCCAGAGCGGCACCGCCGCCACCCTCACCGTCAGCTCCTCCGAGATCACCACCCCGCTCGCGCTCTCCGCGGACTCGGTCTCCTCCACCCTCACCCTGGCGAAGGCGGGTGGCGGCACGACCGTCTTCGCCGGCACCGAGAACCCCGCGATCCCCGCCGGTGGCGGCGTCACGGTCGGCCCGCTGCCCGGTACCGTCGCGGCGGGCGACAGCCTGGAGGCCTTCGGCGGCTCCCTGAAGATGACGGTCTTCGGGATCACCATCACCTGTACGGCGGACGGGCCGCAGTCGCCCGGTCCGTTCGTGTTCGAGTGAGCGCCGGAACGTAGGCGCGTCAGGCGCACAGTCCCCCCACGGGCAGTGGCCCGGTACGGACCGGTGCCGCCCTGCGCGCGGCGGCACCGGTCCGTCCGCCGATCCGACGTCAACTCGCGGACGTATATGGCAAGTTGACAGAAGCTGATGGCCCATCAGTTGGTGCTTCAGGGTTCCATTGACTTCTCACACAACCCGCACATCAATGACCTCCTGTCGGCGCACAGCGCCCACATCCACAGGAGGGGCACCCATGGGTTCAGGAACCCGAAGACGCCGCCGCTGGGCGGCACTTCTCGGAACGGCCGCACTCGCGGTCACCGCGGGAGGCGCGTTCGCCTGCCCCGCGAACGCGGATCCGCAGCAGGTCGACTTCGCCACGCACTGCGTCCCGCCGCCCATCGCGGGCATCCCGCCGATCGACGGCACCACCAGCGCCAAGATCACCGTCGACAACGCGGCGCCCAAGGTGGGTGACACGGTCACCGTCACGTACACGGTGGTCAAGCCCGCCGCGAGCAACCCCGTCGACATCGCGCTGCCCGCCGACATCATGACGCCCACCGGCAAGGTGACCCTGGGCGGCGCGCAGAGCGGTGACCTCACGGTCGCGGGCCCGAAGAAGAACGACCCCGTCCCGGGCAAGGGCGCCTTCCCGTCGTTCTCGATGACCGGCACCTTCACGGTCACCGCGCCCGGCTCGATCACCCTGTCGCCCGGCGACTACAACATCCACACCAGCTATCTCCTGGAGCTGGACACCCCGTGCACGGTCATCACCCCGCCCGCCCCCGTCTCCGAGACGATCACCGCGACCGGTGGCGGCCAGACCAACAACCGTGCCATCAGCCTCGGTACGGCCTCCGGGAAACCCGGTGACAGCGTGACCGTCACGGGGTCGAACTTCGCCCCGGGCGCGGCCGTCACCCTCGCCGGACGGGCCGGCGCCGCCGAGACGGCCGACAAGGCGACCGTCACCGCGAACGCCCAGGGTTCCTTCAGCGGCAGCCTGGCCGTCAGCGACAAGGCGACCACCGGAGTGGTGGCGTACGAGGGAAGTGCCTGGAGCGACGACAAGGGCGCGGGTCCCGCCGCCTACGTCGTCATCGACGACACGCCTCTGCCCGCCAACAGCCAGAAGGTCAACTCCTCGGTCAAGGCGGGGACGTTGTCCATGACCCAGGCCGGCGACACCGTCGAACTCGCGGCGGTCGACTACGGCAAGGGCGGCTTCTCCCGCGGCTCCCTGCAGACGGTGACCGTCAAGGACTTCCGCGGCGGACCCGCGGGCTGGTCCCTGACCGGCAAGGTCACCGACTTCACCGGCCCCGCGGGCGCGAAGATCGACGCCGCCAAGCTGGGCTGGACCCCGGTCTGCCTCACCAAGACCGGCAGCCCCAGCACCTGCCAGGCCGGTTCGCCCGGTGCGGTCGGCAGTGCGGGAGCGACGCTCGCGTCCACCCCCAACGGCACGCTCACCGGTGGTGAGTTCACCGTCGACGCCCGGCTCTCGCTGAACGTTCCGGCGTTCGCCCCGCCCGGCGCGTACTCCGGCGTGCTGACGCTCACGCTCACCTAGAGCCGACGGTACGCCGGAAGCCGACCGATCGACGGAGGTTGGGCGCGCACCCGCCCGGCCTCCTCCTCCGTCCCACCCGCCCCGGGGGTCCGCACCCATGCGCAAGTCGTTCTGCTCCATCCTCCTGCTGCTTCTGGCCGTGGCGGTGACCGGCGGGACACCCGCGCGCGCCGCCGACAACGGCAGCTGGTCCGTCTTCCCCGTCGCGTCGGAACTCGCCTCGCGGCCGTACTTCCTTCTCTCCGCCGACCCCGGCACGACCATCGAGGACGAGGTCGCCGTCACCAACAGGACCGGGGGCCCGCTGACGTTCCGGCTCTACGCGGCCGACGCGTACAACACCGCGCGGGACGGCGGATTCGCCGTGCGGACCGTCAAGGAGAGACAGCGGGGCGTCGGCGCCTGGGCGAAGCCCGCCAAGGACCGGGTGACCGTTCCCGCGCACGGCAAGGTCACCGTGCCGTTCACGCTGAAGGTGCCCGAGTCGGCCGAACCCGGCGATCACCCGGGTGCCCTGGTCGCCCTGGACGAGCGGATCGACGCGGGGGAGGGCGCGGTCGAGGTCGGGGTTCAGCGGGCCGTCGGCGCCCGGATCTATCTGCGGGTGGGCGGGCCGACCGTTGCCGCCGTCGCCGTGGAGAAGGTCCGCATCAGCCACCACCAGCCCCTGTTCCCCGGCGCGGGCGACAGCACGGCCACCGTCTCGTACACCCTCCACAACACCGGCAACGTCACCCTGGACCCCAAGGTGCGGCTGACGGCGGAAGGGCTCTTCGGCCGTACGCTGCTCTCCCGCGACCTGGCCGGGATCCCCTCCGAGCTGCTGCCCGGCCAGCGGGTGCGGCTCAGCGCGAAGTGGCGCGGCGCGCCCCAGTTCGACTGGGGTGATGTGACGTTGACGGCCAGCGCGCGTGACACCCGCGAGTCGGCGAGCACGTCGTTCTTCGCCCTGCCGTGGCTGCTCGCGGTGGTGCTGGGAGCGGGCATCGCGGCAGCCGTGGTGGTGATCAGGGTCAGAGGGAGGGGCAGGAACGGGCGCAGGGGCGAGAAGGGGAGTGAGGGCGGGATCAGAGGGCGTCCGGGCCGCGCTCGCCCGTCCGTACCCGGACCACCGTCTCCACCGGAACCGCCCACACCTTTCCGTCGCCGATCTTCCCCGTCCGCGCGGCCTTCACGATCGCCTCGATGACGGGCTCGGCGTCCGCGTCCCCGACGACGACCTCGATACGGACCTTCGGGACGAGGTCGACGCGGTACTCGGCGCCGCGGTACACCTCGGTGTGGCCGCGCTGACGCCCGTACCCGCTGGCCTCCGTGACGGTCAGCCCGTGTACGCCGATCTCCTGCAGAGCGGTCTTCACCTCGTCGAGGCGGTGCGGCTTGATGATCGCGGTGATGAGCTTCATGCCTGGGGCCCGGCCTTCTGCGCGGTGGAGGAAACAGAGGAGGAGACCGGGGCGCCATGGCCCAGGACTCCGTGATCGTAAGCGGTCTCGGCGTGCACCGTAAGGTCCAGACCGGTCTGCTCGTGCTCCTCGTCGGCCCGCAGTCCGACGACCCGGTCGATCAGTTTGGCGATGCCGTACGTGACGGCGAAGGCGTACGCGCCGACGGCCAGGATCGCCACCAGCTGCCTGCCGAGCTGCCCGAACCCGCCGCCGTACAGCAGACCCTCGGCCCCGCCGGTCATGGTCTCCGTGGCGAAGACGCCGATGAGCAGGGTGCCGATGACACCGCCGACCAGGTGCACGCCGACCACGTCCAGCGAGTCGTCGTAGTCGAACCTGAACTTCCAGGCCACGGCGTACGAGCAGACGACACCGGCGGCCAGGCCGATGACCAGCGCGCCGAGCAGCGAGACCGAACCGCAGGACGGGGTGATGGCGACCAGGCCCGCGACCGCGCCGGACGCCGAGCCCAGGGTGGTGGGGTGGCCGTCGCGGCGTTGCTCCACGAAGAGCCAGCCGAGCAGCCCGGTGCATCCCGCGGCCAGGGTGTTGAGGAAGGCGGCGGCAGCGAGACCGTTCGCGCCGAGCGCCGAACCCGCGTTGAAGCCGAACCAGCCGAACCACAGCAGACCCGCGCCGAGCATCACCATCGGCAGGTTGTGCGGGCGCATCGCGTCCTTCTTGAAACCGAGCCGCGGGCCCAGGACCAGGCACAACGCCAGTCCGGACGCCCCCGACGTGATCTCGACGGGCAGTCCGCCCGCGAAGTCCAAGGCGCCCAGGTCCGCCAGGATCCAGCCGCCCGGACCCCACACCCAGTGGGCGACCGGAACGTATACGAGCAGTGCCCACAGCGGGACGAACACCAGCCACGCCCCGAACTTCGCGCGGTCCGCGACCGCGCCGCTGACCAGCGCGGCCGTGATGATCGCGAAGGTCAGCTGGAAGGTGGCGAAGAGGAGGGTCGGGACCGTGCCCTGCACGCTGTCCGGGCCGAGGCCCGCCATGCCCGCGTGCTCCAGGCCGCCGATGAGCGCGCCGATTCCGGAGCCGGCGTGGTCGTCGCCGAACACGAGCGAGTAGCCGACGGCCAGCCACACGACCGTGACCAGCGCGATCGACACGAAGCTCATCATCAGCATGTTCAGGACGCTCTTCGTACGGACCATGCCGCCGTAGAAGAGGGCCAGGCCCGGGGTCATGAGCAGGACGAGCGCGGTGGCGGCGAGCAGCCAGGCGGTGTCACCGGTGTCGAGGGACGCGGCGACGGTCGTGGCGGGTCCGGCGGCCAGGGGCACGGGGTCTCCAACAGATGGGGGCTGGTGGGTGCTGGCTGGTGGGGGCTCGTCAGAGGGTCACGGTTCCGCGTTTCCGGTCGCGTACAGGTGTGTTTCCGTCACGTTTCGTGTTGCGCGGGGGTTTCCGGAAGCTCACGGCGGGCCCGGCCGGCCGTCGATCGGCGGTGAGGGCCGGAATCCTGGTACGGCGGGGCCCCGACGATCAGGGACAATGGGCGCCATGAGCGTTCGTACCCAGTCATCCGAGCCGCCGGAATCCTCGGGGGCACCCCACCGCGCCGGCTTCGCCTGCTTCGTGGGCCGCCCCAACGCGGGCAAGTCCACCCTCACGAATGCTCTGGTCGGCCAGAAGGTGGCGATCACCGCGAACCAGCCGCAGACCACGCGGCACACGGTACGCGGCATCGTGCACCGGGCCGACGCCCAGTTGATCCTTGTGGACACCCCCGGGCTGCACAAACCGCGCACGCTCCTCGGCGAGCGGCTCAACGACGTCGTCCGCACGACGTGGGCCGAGGTCGACGTGATCGGGTTCTGCCTGCCCGCCAACGAGAAGCTCGGCCCCGGCGACCGCTTCATCGCGAAGGAACTGGCGTCCATCAAGAAGACGCCGAAGATCGCGATCGTCACGAAGACCGACCTCGTCGACAGCAAGACCCTCGCCGAGCAGCTCATCGCCATCGACCAGCTCGGCAAGGAGCTCGGCTTCGAGTGGGCCGAGATCGTGCCGGTGTCGGCGGTCGCCGACCAGCAGGTCGGCCTGCTCGCCGACCTGCTCGTGCCGCTGCTGCCGGAGGGCCCCGCGCTCTACCCCGAGGGCGACCTCACCGACGAGCCCGAGCAGGTCATGGTCGCCGAGCTGATCCGCGAGGCTGCGCTGGAGGGGGTGCGGGACGAGCTGCCGCACTCCATCGCCGTCGTCGTCGAGGAGATGCTGCCGCGGGAGGACCGGCCGGCCGACAAGCCGTTGCTCGACATCCACGCGTTCGTCTACATCGAGCGGCCCAGCCAGAAGGGGATCATCATCGGTCCCAAGGGGAAGCGGCTGAAGGAAGTGGGGATCAAGTCGCGCAAGCAGATCGAGGCGTTGTTGGGTACGCCCGTCTTCCTCGACCTGCATGTGAAGGTCGCGAAGGACTGGCAGAGGGACCCTCGTCAGCTCCGCAAGCTGGGTTTCTGACGGCGTTCTCTTTCCCCAGCCCCGCCCCTTCCCGAAACTGGGGGCTGCGCCCCCAGGCCCCCGTATCGCGCTTCGCTCTCGTCCTCAAACGCCGGACGGGCTGAAAGACATCTTTCAGCC
>NZ_JBHXTO010000264.1:0-6416 GCF_042677425.1 Streptomyces sp. NPDC127119
CCGCGGACCGTCCGCGAATCTACAGCCCGTCCGGCGTTTGAGGACAAAGGGGGGCGAGGGGGCGCAGCCCCCATGCAGTGACGGGACGGGTAGGGGCGGCGGGGGCGAGAGAAAGTGCTTCTACTCCGGGGCCGTGACGAAGTCGATCAGTTCTTCCACTCGGCCCAGGAGTTCCGGCTGGAGGTCGCGGTACGAGTGGACCGAGTCCAGGATCCGCTGCCACGCCGCTCCCGTGTTTTCCGGCCACCCCAGAGACCGGCAGACACCCGTCTTCCAGTCCTGCCCGCGCGGCACCCGCGGCCAGGCCGCGATGCCCACGGACGACGGCTTCACGGCCTCCCAGACGTCGATGTACGGGTGGCCCACGACCAGCGCGTACTCGCTCGTCACGGCGTCCGCGATACGCGATTCCTTCGTGCCGGGGACCAGGTGGTCGACCAGGACCCCGAGCCGAGCGTCGGGCCCGGGGGCGAACTCGTCGACGATGGCGGGCAGGTCGTCGATGCCCTCCAGGTACTCGACGACGACGCCCTCGATGCGCAGGTCGTCGCCCCAGACCCGCTCCACCAGTTCGGCGTCGTGGCGGCCCTCCACGTAGATGCGTCCCGCACGGGCCACCCGGGCCCGCGCCCCGGGCACGGCGACCGATCCCGATGCCGTGCGCGTGGGGCGTACCGGCGCGGTCGACGGGCGTACGAGGGTCACCACGCGCCCCTCCAGGAGGAAGCCGCGTGGCTCCAGCGGGAACACTCGGTGCTTGCCGAAGCGGTCCTCCAGCGTCACCGTCCCCGCCTCGCAGCGGATCACGGCACCGCAGAACCCGGTGCCGGGCTCCTCGACCACGAGCCCCGGCTCCGCCGCGACCTCGGGCACGGGCTTGGGCTTCTTCCACGGAGGGGTGAGATCCGCTGAGTACTGGCGCATTCGGATGACGATAGGAGAAGCCCGGGCCCCGCACGTACACCGACACCCCGGAGCGGCGCTCGCGGCAGGACTCGCGGCACGACTCACGGCACGTCGAAACGCCGCGCCAGCGCCTCCCGTTGGGCCCGTACGAACGTCGCGTCCACCACCGCCCCGTGCCCGGGCACGTACAACGCGTCCTCGCCCCCGAGGGCCAGCAGGCGGTCCAGCGCGGCGGGCCACCGGGAGGGCACGGCGTCCGGTCCGGCCTGGGGTTCGCCGGACTCCTCGACCAGGTCGCCGCAGAAGACGATCTCCGGTGAACCGGGCCCGGCGACCAGGACCGCGAGGTCGTGGCCGGTGTGCCCGGGGCCCACGTTCGCCAGCAGGACCTGTCGGCCGCCGCCCAGATCGAGCGTCCACTCGCCGGAGACGAGATGCCGGGGCCGTACCAGGAGATCCGCCGCCTCGGCCGCCTCCGCGGGATCGGCGCCGTTGCGCACCGCGTCCGCGAGCAGTTCCTCCCGGCCCTCGCCCAGGACCCTCCCCCAGTCCCGGCTTCGCTCGACCGGGGGGACCCCCACGGCGCCCGCCGCGAACACCTCGGCCCCCGCGAACGCCGCCGCCCCGAAGACATGGTCGAAGTGCGGATGCGTGAGCGCGAGGTGCGTGACGCGCCCGCCCCCGAGCAACCCGTGCGCCCGCGTGCGCAGCCACGCGCCCTCCCGCACGCTCGATCCCGCGTCGATCATGAGCGCCGCGTCCTCGCCGACCACGAGCCCGGCCGTGCAGTCCCACCCCGGGAGCCGGCAACGCCCCGCGTACGGGGACAGCTCCTCCCAGCCGGTCCCGTCGCGCCCGGACCCCTCCCATGTCACGTTCATGCGCCGACGCTAACCCTGTCGGCCGCGCCTGCATGTTCCCGACAGAGCGGGACACCCTCGTACACGTCGCCTGCCCGATGTGCCCGGCGTCACGACATCGCAGGCCCGCCCTTGCCCGGCCCGTACCCACCGGCCGTACACTTGGCGCGGGGATGCTGGCACTCGCGCGCGCTGAGTGCCAGGCGACACCGCCGATGACGACCGACTGACGACCGATGACCGCGCGGAAGACCACGGGAGGTGTGCGCGATGCTCAGTGAACGCAGGCTCGAAGTGCTGCGCGCCATCGTCCAGGACTACGTGGGCACGGAGGAGCCGGTCGGCTCGAAGGCGCTCACGGAGCGCCACCGGCTGGGGGTGTCACCGGCGACCGTCCGCAACGACATGGCGGTCCTGGAGGACGAGGGGTACATCGCGCAGCCGCACACCAGTGCGGGGCGCATCCCCACGGACAAGGGCTACCGCCTCTTCGTCGACAAGCTCGCGGGCGTCAAGCCGATGACCGCGCCGGAGCGGCGGGCGATCCATCACTTCCTGGACGGTGCCGTCGACCTCGACGACGTCGTGGGGCGGACCGTGCGGCTCCTCGCACAGCTCACCCGCCAGGTGGCCGTCGTCCAGTACCCGTCACTGACCCGCTCGACCGTGCGTCATGTGGAGCTGCTCGCGCTGGCCCCGGCCCGCGTCATGCTCGTCCTGATCACGGACACCGGGCGGGTCGAGCAGCGCATGGTGGACTGCCCGGCCCCCTTCGGGGAGGTCTCCGTGGCAGATCTGCGCGCGCGGCTCAACAGCCGGATCACGGGGCGCCGTTTCGCGGATGTCCCCCAACTGGTGCAGGATCTCCCCGACGCCTTCGAGTCGGAGGACCGGGGGACGGTCACGACCGTGCTCTCCACCCTCCTGGAGACTCTTGTCGAGGAGACCGAGGAGCGGCTGATGATCGGCGGCACCGCCAATCTGACGCGCTTCGGACACGATTTTCCCCTCATGATCCGTCCGGTGCTCGAAGCGTTGGAGGAGCAGGTCGTGCTCCTCAAACTCCTGGGCGAGGTCAACGATTCGGGCATGGCCGTACGGATCGGTCACGAGAACGCCCATGAGGGACTCAACTCCACTTCTGTGGTCTCGGTCGGCTACGGTTCGGGCGGCGAAGCAGTCGCCAAACTCGGCGTGGTCGGACCGACGCGCATGGATTACCCCGGAACGATGGGAGCGGTACGAGCGGTGGCACGGTACGTAGGACAGATCCTGGCGGAGTCGTAAGTGGCCACGGACTACTACGCCGTACTCGGCGTGCGCCGCGACGCGTCCCAGGACGAGATCAAGAAGGCATTCCGGCGGCTCGCCCGCGAGCTGCACCCGGACGTCAATCCCGATCCGAAGACGCAAGAGCGCTTCAAGGAGATCAACGCCGCGTACGAGGTGTTGTCGGACCCGCAGAAGAAGCAGGTCTACGACCTCGGCGGCGACCCGCTGTCCCAGGCGGGCGGCGGTGGCGCGGGCGGCTTCGGCGCCGGCGGCTTCGGCAACTTCTCGGACATCATGGACGCGTTCTTCGGCACGGCGTCGCAGCGTGGACCCCGGTCCCGCACGCGGCGCGGCCAGGACGCGATGATCCGGCTGGAGATAGAGCTCGACGAGGCCGCCTTCGGCACGACGAAGGACATCCAGGTCGACACGGCCGTCGTCTGCACCACCTGCAGCGGTGAGGGCGCGGCCCCCGGCACGTCCGCGCAGACCTGTGACATGTGCCGCGGTCGCGGCGAGGTGTCCCAGGTCACGCGGTCCTTCCTGGGCCAGGTCATGACCTCCCGGCCGTGTCCCCAGTGCCAGGGCTTCGGAACGGTCGTCCCGACACCGTGCCCCGAGTGCGCGGGCGACGGACGGGTGCGCTCGCGCCGGACCCTGACCGTGAAGATCCCCGCCGGTGTCGACAACGGCACCCGGATCCAGCTCGCGGGCGAGGGCGAGGTCGGCCCCGGCGGCGGCCCCGCCGGCGACCTGTACGTGGAGATCCACGAGCTGCCGCACAACATGTTCCAGCGGCGCGGCGACGATCTGCACTGCACGGTCACCATCCCGATGACCGCGGCGGCGCTCGGCACCAAGGTCCCGCTGGAGACGCTCGACGGACTCGAAGAAGTCGACATCCGCCCCGGGACGCAGTCCGGGCAGTCGATCCCCAAGCACGGGCGCGGCATCACCCATCTGCGGGGCGGCGGACGCGGCGACCTCATCGTGCACGTCGAGGTCATGACGCCCACGAAGCTCGACCCCGAGATGGAGCGGGTCCTGCGGGAGCTGGCCCAGATGCGCGGCGAGGAGCGGCCCACGGGGCAGTTCCAGCCCGGTCAGCAGGGCTTGTTCTCCCGGCTGAAGGATGCCTTCAACGGCCGTACCTGACGGGTGAACCGCAGGTGACCGCCGGGCGCGCCGCAGGATGATTCCTGTGGCTTATGCCCGGCGGACGGCCGGATTCGGACTTGTACGGAGGACGTGACAACATGCCGTCATGTCCTCCGCGCTGACCGATCTTTTCCCCCTCCCGATCGTGCAGGCCCCGATGGCGGGCGGCGTCTCCGTGCCGCAGCTCGCCGCGGCCGTGTCCGAAGCCGGGGGGCTCGGTTTTCTCGCCGCCGGCTACAAGACCGCCGACGGCATGTACCAGGACATCAAGCAGCTGCGCGGGGCCACCAGCAGGCCGTTCGGCGTGAACCTCTTCATGCCGCAGCCCGAGTACGCCGACCGGTCGGCCGTCGAGGTGTACGCCCACCAGCTCGCCGGTGAGTCCTCCTGGTACGAGACCGAACTGGGCGACCCCGACAGCGGACGCGACGACGGCTACGACGCCAAGCTCGCCGTCCTCCTCGACAACCCGGTACCGGTCGTCTCCTTCCACTTCGGCTGCCCCACCCGTGACGTCCTGGACTCCCTGAGCCGGGCCGGCACGCTCACCCTCGTCACCGCGACCACCGCCGAGGAGGCGCAGGCCGTGCAGTGGGCGGGCGCCGACGCCGTCATCGTGCAGGGCGTCGAAGCCGGCGGCCACCAGGGCACCCACCGCGACAACCCGGAGACCGACGGCTCCGGCATCGGACTGCTGTCGCTCGTCGCGCTCGTCCGCGAGACCGTGCAGATCCCGATCGTCGCGGCCGGCGGCATCATGCGCGGCAGCCAGATCGCCGCGGCGCTGGCCGCCGGCGCGAGCGCCGCCCAGCTGGGCACCGCCTTCCTCGCCACCCCCGAGTCCGGGGCCAACGCCCTGCACAAGCAGGCGCTGACCAACCCCCTCTTCGTGCGTACGCAGCTGACGCGGGCGTTCTCCGGCAGACCCGCGCGCGGGCTGATGAACCGCTTCATGCGCGAGCACGGGCCGTACGCGCCCGCCGCCTATCCCGAGGTGCACCACCTCACCTCCGCGCTGCGCAAGGCCGCCGCCAAGGCGGGGGACGCGCAGGGCATGGCGCTGTGGGCGGGACAGGGGCACCGGCTCGCCCGCGAACTGCCCGCCGGACAGCTGGTGGAGGTGCTGGCCGCCGAACTCGCCGCCGCCAGGACAGCGTTGTCGGCCGAGCAGGGCGGGGGCGTCGGGCGATGACCGCGCCGGTGTTCGTGGTCGACGAGGTGCCCGGCGGGCCGCAGTTCGTGCTCGACGGGCCCGAAGGGCGGCACGCGGTGTCCGTGAAACGGCTGCACACCGGCGAGGACGTCGTCCTCACCGACGGGCGGGGCCGCTGGGCCGAGGGCGTCGTCATGACGGCCGAGGGCAAGGACCGGCTCGTCGTGGCGGACCTCCACGTCGTGCACGAGGAGCCGCCGCCCGCGCCCCGTATCACCGTCGTGCAGGCGCTGCCCAAGGGCGACCGGGGTGAACTCGCCGTCGAGACCATGTCGGAGACCGGCGTCGACGCGATCGTCCCCTGGGCGGCCTCGCGTTGCATCACGCAGTGGAAGGGCGAGCGGGGGCTCAAGGCGCTGGCGAAGTGGCGGGCGACCGCGCGTGAGGCGGGCAAGCAGTCGCGGCGGGTGCGGTTCGCGGAGGTCGCGGACGCGATGTCGACGAAGCAGGTTGCTGCGTTTCTCGCCAAAGCGGAGTTCGCTGCGGTGCTGCACGAGGACCGGGGGTATCCCGGTGAGCCCCTCGCCACGGTCGAGTTGCCCGCCGCCGGGTCGATCGTGCTGGTCGTCGGGCCCGAAGGGGGTGTCTCCCCGGAGGAGTTGGCGACGTTCACCGAGGCCGGGGCGCGGGCCTGCCGGCTGGGGCGCAGCGTGTTGCGGACGTCCACGGCGGGGACGGCGGCGGTGGCGCTGCTGCTGGGCCGGACGGGGCGCTGGTCGTAGCACCGGCCCGGCTGCGGGCCCGGCGGGGGCGGGCGCACAGGATTGCGCAGTTCCCCGCGCCCCTGGGTACCTCGGCCCGTCCGGGGTTCACGGTGCGGGGAGTTGGGGGTCGGCGCACAGGACTGCGCAGTTCCCCGCGCCCCTGGGGGTTTGGGGGCGCGGGGAACTGCGCGATCAGCCCCCACCGGCGCGCAGCCGACAGTGAACCGTGGGGTGGGGGCGGGCCTCAACGATTGCGCAGTTCCCCGCGCCCCCCAAACCGCCGCGCCGCCAGGCGCTCAGGGG
>NZ_JBHXTO010000265.1:0-6305 GCF_042677425.1 Streptomyces sp. NPDC127119
CCCCCGAGGCAGGTACGGGACGGGTAGGGGCGGCGGGGGCGAGAAAAACCCCGCGGAGCTACTCCGCCAGGACCGCCTCGGCGTCCAGCGTCACCCCGACCGCCTGCACAACCGCCGCGATCTTGAACGCTTCCTGAATCGTCTCCCGGTCCACACCCGCCCCGCGAAGCACCTGCTCGTGCGAGTCAAGACACTGCCCGCACCCGTTGATCGCGGAAACGGCCAACGACCACAGCTCGAAGTCGACCTTCTCCACCCCCGGGTTGCCGATGACGTTCATCCGCAGTCCGGCCCGCAGCGTCCCGTACTCCGGGTCGGAGAGCAGATGCCGCGTCCGGTAGAAGACGTTGTTCATCGCCATGACGGCCGCCGCGGACTTCGCCGCCGTGTACGCCTCGGGCGAGAGCTTCGCGTTGGCCTCCTCCTCCAGTTCGCGCAGCACCCGCGGTGACCGCGAGGCGATGGCGCACGCGAGGACCGTGCCCCACAGCTGCTGCTGCGGAAGGTCGGAGTTGCCGATGACGGAACCGAGGTTCAGCCGGAGGTCCTTGGCGTAGTCCGGAATCGCGGACTTCAGCGCGTCGAGGGACATGGGTCACTCACCGGCCAGCAGCTTGACCGGGTCGAGCGTGGTCTCGCCCTTGGTCCAGTTGCAGGGGCACAGCTCGTCGGTCTGGAGCGCGTCCAGGACCCGCAGGACCTCCTTGGGGTTACGGCCGACGGAGCCGGCGGTCACCATGGAGAACTGGATCTCGTTGTTCTGGTCGACGATGAAGACGGCGCGCTTGGCGAAGCCGTCCTCGCCCTCGATGCCGAGGTCACGCATCAGCTCGTGCTTCGAGTCGGCCATCATCGGGAACGGCAGGTCGATCAGGTCCGGGTGGTCCTTGCGCCAGGCGTGGTGCACGAACTCGGAGTCACCGGAGAAGCCGAGGACCTGGGCGTCACGGTCGGCGAACTCGTCGTTCAGCTTGCCGAAGGCGGCGATCTCGGTCGGGCACACGAAGGTGAAGTCCTTGGGCCACGCGAAGACGATCTTCCACTGACCTTCGTACGTCTTGTGGTTGATCTGCTCGAACTCCTCGCCCTTCTCCAGCGAGACACAGGCAGTCAGATCGAACGGGGGGAACTTGTCACCGACAGTGAGCACGCGCTCTCCTTGTAGCGAAGAAAACCCTATTTTGCGGGGTTTTCCCATGGGTTGGACGTCCATGATCGTGGCACAGAGTGCATTGATTAGGGAAATAGCTACACTCGGTCGTGTTGATCGGAAGTGGCTATCAGTGCACGTGAGCGGTGCAGGCGCGTGCGCCGGTACGCGTGAGTGGACAGACGAGCGAGAGGACCCCCGTTGCCCCCCGTCAGGAAGAGGCAGCCCAGCCTCTCTCAGCTGCGCGCCTTCGCCGCGGTGGCCGAGCATCTGCACTTCAGGGACGCGGCCGCCGCCCTCGGCATGAGCCAGCCCGCGCTGTCCGGCGCGGTCTCGGCGCTGGAGGAGACCCTCGGTGTGACGCTGCTGGAGCGTACGACCCGCAAGGTGATCCTGTCACCGGCGGGCGAGCGGCTGCTCGTACGGGCCAGGGCGGTGCTCGACGAGGTGGGCGCGCTGATGGAGGAGGCCGAGGCGGTACGGGCGCCGTTCACCGGGGTGCTGCGGCTCGGGGTGATCCCGACGGTGGCGCCGTATCTGCTGCCGACCGTCCTGCGGCTCGTCCACGACCGCTACCCGGCGCTCGACCTCCAGGTCCACGAGGAGCAGACGTCGAACCTCCTCGACGGGCTCACCACGGGCCGGCTCGACCTGCTGCTGCTCGCGGTGCCCCTCGGAGTGCCCGGGGTCGTGGAACTTCCGCTGTTCGACGAGGACTTCGTGCTGGTCACGCCGTTGGACCACCGGCTGGGCGGCCGGGAGGGCATTCCGCGTGAGGCGCTGCGCGAGCTGAATCTGCTGCTGCTGGACGAGGGGCACTGTCTGCGGGACCAGGCGCTCGACATCTGCCGGGAGGCAGGGCGGGCGGACGCGCCGGTCACGACGACCGCGGCGGGGCTCTCCACGCTGGTGCAACTGGTCGCGGGTGGTCTGGGGGTGACGCTGCTGCCCCGTACGGCCGTCACGGTCGAGACCGCTCGGAGCAGTCAACTGCTCACCGGGTATTTCGCGGAGCCGGCTCCCACGCGGCGGATCGCGCTGGCGATGCGGGGTGGGGCTGCGCGGGCGGGGGAGTACGGGGAGTTGGCGGGGGCGCTCCGGGAAGAGCTGAAGCCGTTGCCGGTACGGGTGTTGTGACACCCGCACCGGCAACGGCTCAGGGCTTGCGGCCCGCGCGGTGGGACGGTGCTGCGCCGTCGTGGCTGGTCGCGCAGTTCCCCGCGCCCCTCAAAAGCCAAAGACTGCGCCGTTCCCCGCGCCCCGTGGGGCACCCCTCCGGGGGCTACTCCGTGCGCAGGCCGTCCGGGCGCATCAGGCGAAGGAGCGGTGGGACGCTCAGGGCCGTCACGGCCAGGACCACCACCGCGCCGATGCCCGTCATGGCCAGGACGCTCAGCCAGTCCACCGTCACCGGCGTGGCCGTCATCTTCAGGAGGACCGCGCCCAGCGTGAGGCCCACCACCGAGGCGAGGACCAGGCCCAGCGCGACCGGGATCGCGGTCTGCCACAGGACCGACAGGCTCAGCGTGCGGCGCCGGGTGCCGAAGGCGACCAGCGCCGAGAGCAGCTTCTTGCGCTCGCGCAACTGCTCCAGTTGGGAGACCAGCAGGCTCGCCCCGATCAGCGCGAGGACGCAGGCCGCGCCGACGAACAGCCCGGTGCGGATGGAGTCGAAGCGCTCCGAGCGCTCACTGCCCGTGAACGTCATGGGCTCCGTGAGCGGGTTGATCCTCGCCGCCGTGTTGCGCACGATCTCCTGCCCGTCCGGGACCGTCCCGTCGAGCTTGAGGTAGATCACCCCGCTGCTCGCCGGAACCGCCGCGGCGGGCAACGCGCTCGTGGTGAACAGGAAACCGCCCCGCTCCCAGCCCGTCGGGTCCTTGCGCGGATCGGCCTTCTTGATGCCCTTCGGCACGGTCCAGGCCACCTCCGCGCCCTTCACGACATCGTCGTAGGTGGGGTCGATGACGAGCTTGCGGCCGGGCTTCGCGAACTTCGCGGTCTCCGAGTCGTACTCGGCGCCCTGCACGGCGAACACATCGCCCTCGCGACACGAGGACAGCTTCGCGACCTCGCGCAGGGCGGCGCAGTTGCCGACCGTGATCCCCGAGGACGTGTCGGGGTTCTTCGCGCTCGCGCTCAGCGAGAGGTCGGACAGCGCGACGGCGCCGCGCACACCGCGGGTGCCCGCGAGCTCGGTCCGGGCGTCCGCGAGGGAGACGGCCTTCGGTACGGAGACCTGCATCTGGGCGCGCGAGAGGTCCTCGCCCGTGGACTTCGTGTAGTCGCTCTGGACACCGGAGAACAGCATCTGCAGGGCGATCGCGCCGGCCACCGCCACCGCGATGCCGTTGACCATGCGGGCCGCGGTGCCACTGCTCAACTGGAGCCTGCGGACGGCCAGCTGCCAGGAGACCGAGCCCGAGTTCAGCCGGGCCACGACGGCCTCCACGACCCACGGCAGCAGCGCGGTGATGCCGACGAGGAGCAGGATGACACCGCCGGTCACCATGTACTCGTTGAAGTCGCCGTTGTCGTTGCCCTTGCCGATCATCGGGGCGAGCAGGCCGAGGCCGCCCAGCGGCAGCAGCAGCCGCCACCACAGCCGGCGCCGCGCGGGCCTGGCCGTACGCACCACGCCGAGCGGTTCGATGACCACGCCGCGCAGCGCGAGGAGCGTCACCGCCACCGCGGCGGCCGGGACCGCGACGGCGATCAGGACGGCGAGCACGGGCGTCGGGTTGAGGTAGCTCGGGAAGACGCTGATCCCGAAGAGCTCCAGGGAACCGGCGATCTGGCGGCCGATCAGGAAGAAGCCGACACCGAAGGCCAGCCCGAGGAACGCCCCGGCGAGTGCTTCGCCCGCGGCGATCCGGCGGGTCATCCGGCCGTCGGCGCCGACCAGCCGCAACGCGGCGAGCCTGCGGTCGCGCCGCTCGCCGCCGAAGCGTACGGCCGCGGCGATGAAGACGCCGACCGGCATCAGCAGCACCACGAACACCGTGAGGACGAGCAGGAGGAGGACCGGGTCCATCTCCTCCGCGGGCCCCTTCCGCGCGCCGAAGGTGTCGAGGCGCACGATGCGGGAGCCTTCGTCGAACTTCGCCAGGTCCTGGCCGCCCGCGTAGTAGGCGAGTTCGGCCGAGCCGATCAGGCCGCTCTCAGCGATGGTTCCCGTGACGCGGTACGGCAGCCGGTCGTGCAGCAGCTTCGCGTCCTTGGAGTCCAGCAGTTCCTTCAGCGCGGGGGACACGACCATCTCGCCCGGCGCGGGGAACTTCTCGATGCCCGGCGGCAGCGGCGCCCGCAGGCCCTCCGGCTCCAGCTGACGGCCGCGTACGTCCAGGCCGCGGAACTCGGTGTCGACGTTCGCGACGAGCACCGTGTTGTCGGACTTCGCCGGCTCGACGCCGTTCATCAGCAGGTCCATGCGGGCGTACTCGCGGTCGGACCGTGCCTGCAGCGCGCTCGGGATGGCCGTGGTGAGCAGCAGCAGCGCCACGCCGAGCCCCACCCCGACACCGGTGAGCAGCACCCGCACCCAGCCCTCGCGACCGCCGGTGAACGCGAACTTGATGCCCATGGCGAGGTCCCTGGACCACTGCCGCAGCATGGGGGTCGCGTGGCGCGGGTCGTCCCAGGCGGGCGGCTCCGGGGGAGCCTCGGGCGGGGCGGCGGTCGTCGACGGGCGGGCGCTCATACGGCGCGCTCCATGTCCCGGGACTTCCCGTCGCGTACGACGATCTCGCGGTCCGAGTAGGCGGCCACCCGGGTCTCGTGCGTGACGAGGACGACGGCGGCGTTCGCGGACCGGGCGGCGTCCGTGAGCAGCTCCATCACGCGCTCGCCGTTGAGCGAGTCGAGGGCGCCGGTGGGCTCGTCCGCGAACAGCACCCGCGGGCTGGTGACCAGGGAACGGGCCACGGCGACGCGCTGGCCCTGGCCGCCGGAGACCTCGCCGGGGCGCTTGCCCGCCAGGTCGTCGACCTCCAGGCGCTCCATCCAGGCCAGCGCGGTGCGCTCGGCCTCCTTGCGGGAGGTGCCGTTGAGGCGCAGCGGCAGGGCCACGTTCTCGACGCAGGTCAGCTCCGGCACCAGCTGGCCGAACTGGAAGACGAACCCGAACTGCGAGCGCCGCAGCGCGCTGCGCTGGGAGTCGTTCATGGTCGCCATCTCACGGCCGTTGTACGTGATCGAGCCCGAGTCGGGCGTCACGATGCCGGCGAGACAGTGCAGGAGGGTCGACTTGCCGGAGCCGGAGGGGCCCATCACGGCGACGACCTCGCCCGGGTGGATGGAGAACTCGGCGCCGTCGAGGGCGTTGGTGGGGCCGTACGCCTTGCGCAGGTCGTGGGCCACGAGCAGGGAGCCTGCGGGGGTCATCGGGTCACCGCCTCAGCGAGTTTGCCGAGGCGGGCCGCGGTGAGTTCGAGCCACCGCAGGTCGGCCTCGAGATGGAAGAGAGCGTGGTCGCAGATCAGCTGGTCGGCGAGATCGCCCTTGCGTTTGCGGTCGGTGAGGATGCGCATCATGCGCAGGTGTTCCGAGCGCTGGGTGTCGAGGATCTCGGACGCGTCGCGGTGCGTCAGGAGGGCGAGGACGACCTTCGTGTAGAGGGTCGACTGGAGATACGGCTCCGGCTTCTCCGGCGTCGCGAGCCACTGCTGGACGTCGGTGACGCCCGCCTCGGTGATCGCGTACCGCTTGCGCTCGGGGCCGTCGCCCGCCTCTATCCCGTCGACCTCCACGAGGCCGTTCTTCAGCAGCCGGGACATCGTCGAATAGACCTGGCCGTAGTGGAGCGGCCGGTCGTGACCGAACTTCTCGTCGAAGGCCCGCTTCAGGTCGTAACCGTGACGGGGGCCGGACTCCAGGAGCCCTAGGAGGGTGTGACCGATGGACATGCGGAGCACTCTACACAGTGCGTATACACACCGTGTATACGCACTGTGTAGACCCTCTTCCTGGGGGTGCGTCCTCGCAGGTCGGAGCCGATTGTCACGGTTCTGCGACCGCGGCACCGCCGTCGATCGCACTGCTTCGGGTGCGGGCCGGTGGGGGCGGGCCGCGCCGTTCCCCGCGCCCCTGAAAAGCGGGGCTGCGCCCCAGCTTTTCGCCTTTGGGGGCGCGGGGAACTGCGCGAGCAACCCCCACC
>NZ_JBHXTO010000266.1:0-6028 GCF_042677425.1 Streptomyces sp. NPDC127119
GGGGCTCCAAAAAAAAATTAAAAAAACTAAAAAAAATAACCACAAAAAACCCCCCAATGACCGCGGCCCCCCGCCCCCCCCGGCGGGGGGCCGCGACCCGGGCAGTCCTCGTGACGGCCGGTCAGCTGCCCGAGGCGCCGTTGCCCGAGAGCACCGGGATGTTGTCCAGGACGTGCGAGATCGGCTCGTCACCCTTCGCCTGGGTGGAGTTCTCGGCGCACTGCTGGTTCTGCGGCGCCGACAGGACCGGCACGTCCTGCAGAGCGGTGACCGGCACCAGGACACCCACGAGCGAGGCCAGGTTGGCCTTGACGGGCACCCCGAGGCAGAGCTTGTTGAGCGAGCCCTGGACGAGCTGGCCCTGAGGGCTCATGTCGCCCTCGGTCTTGGCGTTGCCGTACACCTGCTCGGCCTGGTTGCCGTTGGCGGTGGTGACGCCGCTGTCGTTGCCGATGGCAAGCGCCTGCGGGGCACCCGCCGCCGCGACACCGACGACAGAAGCGGCGACCGCCGCCGTGGCCATTGCCTTCTTGAGCATTTCTCCGGTCCTTTCCTGCGCAGAGACCCGTGTTCCTGCTCCCGCATCAACCGGAGGCGGGCCGATTGGTTTCGAGGTGTCACCCGGTTGGCCCGTTCCACGGTCCGCAATTCACGGAAAGCTCCGCGCGCATGTGTAGTACAAACGGCATTCCCAAATGGGCCATCGGAGTGAACCGGAGCAACTATGCGGGCCGGGGGCAGTTGTCCAGGTCGCTCCGGTGGACGGGGTTACTCCAGAAGGGACCAGCAAGTGATCAAGAAGGTTATGGCTGCCGCGGCGGTCGCCGCTTCCGTCGCCGGTGTTACGGCTGCCGCCGCCCCCTCGGCGATGGCGATCGGCAACGACAACGGCGTCACCACCGCCAACGGCAACCACGCCGCGCAGATCTACGGCAACCAGGCGACGTACGGCGACATGAGCCCGCAGATGGCGCTCATCCAGGGCTCGCTGAACAAGCCCTGCATCGGCCTGCCCGCCAAGGCCAACCTGGCCTCGCTCGTCGGCCTGGTGCCGGTCACGGTCGCCCAGGACGTGCCGATCCTGTCGGCCCCGCAGAACCAGCAGTGCACCGAGAACTCCACGCAGGCGAAGGGCGACGAGCCCCTCTCGCACATCCTCAGCAACATCCCGGTGCTCTCGGGCAACGGTGCCTCCGGCAGCTGATCTGCCGCATCACCCTGTGGGCCGCCGGCCTTCCCGGCGGCCCACTCCCCCTGCCACGTCAACGGCGGCGCGTAGCTCCGGTCCCGAGGAAGGCCTGTGGGCCAATCGGGGCAAACCCCGCAACCGCACCGTCCACCGCACTGTTGATGAATATGCGGCTCCGTTACGGGGGCCACTCTCCGAAAGGGAACGAAAATGAAGAAGCTGATGGCGACCGCGGCACTTGCCGCCTCTGTCGCCGGTCTGTCGGCCGTCGCCGCGCCCCAGGCGCTGGCCATCGGCAACGACGACGGCGTCACCACCGCCAACGGCAACGGTTCCGTCCAGAAGTACGGCAACCAGGCCACGCACGGCAAGATGAGCCCCCAGCTCTCCCTCGTGCAGGGCTCGCTCAACAAGCCGTGTGTCGGTCTGCCGGTCAAGGCCAACCTGGCCTCCCTCGTCGGCCTGGTGCCCGTCACCGTCCTGCAGGACGTGCCGATCCTGTCGGCCCCGCAGAACCAGCAGTGCACCGAGAACTCCACCCAGGCGAAGGGCGACGAGCCCCTGTCGCACATCCTGGACAACATCCCGGTGCTCTCGGGCAACGGCGCTGCCGGAAGCTGACTTCCCAGCTCCACCGAGCTCCGCGAACAGCGGGTCACCCCTCGGGGGTGGCCCGCTGTTCCCGTGTGTACTGCTGTTCCGGCGCCGGTGTCGGGTTGGCGTAGAGCGCGTCGATGTCCTGCGCGTACGCCGCCGTCACCGCGTGGCGCTTGATCTTCAGGGACGGGGTCAGCAGGCCGTTCTCCTCGGTGAACTCGCCCTCCACCAGGGTGAAGTCCCGGATCGACTCGGCCCTGGAGACGGCCTGGTTCGCGTGGTCCACGACCTTCTGGACGTCGGCGCGCAACCGGGGGTCGCCGACCAGCTCGGACAGCGGGGTGTCGGCCGGCATCCCGCGGACGTACAGCCAGTGGGTGAGGTCCTCGCGGTCCAGTGTGATCAGGGCGGCGATGTAGGAGCGGTTGTCGCCGACGACCACGCACTGGCCGACCGGGGGCCGGCTGCGCAGGCGGTCCTCCAGGACGGCCGGGGAGACGTTCTTGCCGCCGGAGGTGACGAGGATGTCCTTCTTGCGGCCGGTGATGGTGAGGTAGCCGTCCTCGTCGAGCGAGCCGAGGTCGCCGGTGGCGAACCACTCGTCGGTCAGGACGGCGTCGGTGGCGGCCGGGTCGTTCCAGTAGGCGCCGAAGACGATGCCGCCCTTGATGAGCACCTCGCCGTCGTCGGCGATCCGCACGGCCGTGCCCGGCACGGGAAGCCCGACCGTGCCGGGGCGGGGCCGCAGGGGCGGCACGATCGTCGCGGCGGCGGTCGTCTCCGTCAGTCCGTAGCCCTCGTAGACGAGGATCCCGGCGGCGTAGAAGAAGAGGCTGAGCTCGCGGTCGAGCGGGGAGCCGCCGCTGATGGCATAGCGCGTACGGCCGCCGATCTCCTTGCGGACACGGCGGTAGACCAGCAGGTCGTACAGGGCCCAGGCGGCGTAGAGACCGGGTCCCGGCCCCTTGCCGCGGCCCAGGAACCTGTCCAGGTGCAGTTCGCCGAAGCGGACGGCGACGCGGTGGGCGCGGTCGAAGGAGGCGCCGCGGCCGATGCGTTCGGCGGTGGCGCGGCCGGTGCCGTGGATCTTCTCGAAGAGGTAGGGCACGCCGACGAGGAAGGTGGGCCGGAACCCGCGGAGCGCCGGGCGGAGTTCGTCGGGCTTGATGCTCGGGAAGTGGCCCAGCTCGATCCGTGCCATCAGACAGGAGATCTGGAGGGTGCGGCCCAGGATGTGGGCGAGGGGCAGGAAGAGCAGGGTCGAGGCCTGCTGGCCGGTGACCTCCTTGAAGACGGGGTGGAGGAGTTCGACGGTGTTGGCGGCCTCGGCGTACAGGTTGGCGTGGGTGAGGACGCAGCCCTTGGGCCGGCCGGTGGTGCCGGAGGTGTAGCAGATCGTCGCGACGGTGTCGGGGGCGAGGGCGCTGCGGCGCTTGGTGACCTCCTCGTCGGACAGGTCGCGCCCCAGGGCGGTCAGTTCGGCGATGGCGCCACCGCGAACGGTTCCGTTGCCGGTGCCCTCGTCGGCTTCGGCGTCGAGCTGCCAGATGCGCGGGGGTGCCGGGTGGCCGGCCGTGCCGGTGGTGACCGCCGCCGCGTTCTCCGGTGTCTCGACGACGACGAGACGGGTGGCGGAGTCCCGGACGATCCACTCGATCTGCTGGGGCGAGGAGGTGGGGTACACGGGGACGGACAGGCCGCCCGCGGCCCAGATCGCGAAGTCGAGCAGCGTCCACTCGTAGCGGGTACGGGACATCACCGCGACCCGGCCGCCCGGTTCGAGGCCCGCCGCGATCAACCCCTTGGCGACGGCGGTGACTTCACGGGCGAAGGCGGTGGCGGTCACCGGCTGCCAGGTACCGCGTTCCCTACGGCGCAGGACCACGGCGTCGGGGGCCTCGGCCGCGTTGGTGAAGGGCAGGTCGGCGATGCTGCCGGTGGTGGTTCCCGGCGCGAGGGCGGGCATGCGCGCCTCACGGACCGTGCCGCTCCCGTCCCTCGTGAGCTCGACCTGGACACGGCCCCTCGGATCGGTGCGCTTCTTCGCCTGCTTCAGTTCCCTGCGTACGCCCATGACGGCTCCCGGTGGCGGCTCGCGGTGCGGTGGCGCTTGCCCGTTGCGGTGACGCTTACTTACTTCGGAGTAAACTTACTCATGCGTAGGGGATTTTCAACAGGCCCGTCAAGCTCGGCCGGACGTGGGCCGATGAACGGATCATGACGTCGACGCACTCCCCCGCCCGCCCCTCGCACTTCTTCCACGGCAGGAGCCGTCCGCCCTCGTCGTCCGTCCTGTCGCTGCCGCCCGGCTCCGGCCCCGGTACCGCGTGGGCGGACCGGCTGCGGGTGGCGGTGTGGGCCGTGCCCGCGCTCCTGATCGCGTACGCGGGGTTCCGGCGGCGGTGGATGTCCGACGACGCCTACATCTACGTACGGACCGTGCGGCAGGTGCTCGCGGGGAACGGGCCCGTGTTCAACGCGGGTGAGCGGGTCGAGTCGTCGACCGGCACCCTGTGGCAGTGGCTGCTGGTCGCGGCCGGGGCGGTGGGGGTCGATCCGGCGACGGCGGCGGTGTACGGGGGGCTGCTGCTGACCGCGACCGGGTTCGCGCTGGCGGGGATCGGTGCGCTGCGGACGTACGGCGGGCGGACGGCCGTGCCGCTGGGTTCGCTGGTCCTGCTCGGGCTGCCTCCTGTCTGGGACTTCGCGACCTCGGGACTGGAGACGGGGCTCGCGACGTGCTGGATCGCGGGGTCGTGGCTGGCGCTGACGACGAGGCCTGCCTCTCTCGTGACGTCTCTCGTCATCGGTCTCGGCCCCCTGGTTCGGCCCGACCTGGGGCTGGTGACCGTGGTGTTCCTGGCGGCCCAGTGGCTGCTGGTGCGGCCGTCGTGGCGGGGGGTGTTCGCGGGGGCGGGGGCGGCGGGGGCACTGCCGGTCGCGTACGAGGTGTTCCGCGCCGGGTACTACGGGCATCTGGTGCCGCTGCCCGCCGTGACGAAGGAGGCCTCGCAGAGCCTGTGGGGGCGAGGGCTGATCTATCTGGCGGACTTCGCGCATCCGTATCTGCTGTGGGTGCCGGCGCTGTTCGTGGCGGCGGCGCTCGTTCCGGCCCGCGGGGGGTCGCACGGGCTCGGGGTCGGCCTGCGCGGGCCGGGGGGATTGCGCGGGCCGGAGGTGGTGCGGGTCGTTTCCGCGCTCGCGCCCGTCGTCGCCGGACTGCTGTGCTGGCTGTACGTCGTGAAGGTCGGCGGTGACTTCATGCACGGACGCATGCTGCTGCCCGGACTGCTGTTGATGCTGCTGCCCGTGTTCGTCGTCCCGGCGACACGGGTCGGCACGTTGGCGGCGGTCGGCGTCGGTCTGTGGGCGGTGGTCTGCGCCGGCTGGCTGCGGATGCCGTACGGCGGGCAGATCGGCCCGGCGGGGATCGCGGACGAACGCGGGGTGTACGTACGGCACAACGCCGATCCGCATCCCGTGCGGCACACCTTCGCGGGGGCGCCGCACCATCTGCGGTACGCGCGTGCGGTGGCGGCGGCCGGCCGCTCGGGCGTGCCTGTGGTGGTGCTGGGCAAGGACGGGTGGGTCCGGGGCGCCTCCGGCGGGGTGACGGCGAGTTATGTGGTCCTCGGGTTCAACGGCTCGGTCGTTCCGCTGGACGGGGCCGCGCTCGATCCGATCGGGCTCGCGTATCCCCTGGCGGCGCACTCCGAACGGGTCGGAGCGGGGCGGGTGGGCCACGACAAACACCTGCCGGCGGCTTGGCTGGTGGCCGACCGGGGGGTGGGGGTGCCGCCCGCCGGGGTCTCACCCACCGAGGTGGCCGCCGCGCGGCGGGCATTGCGGTGCGGGGTTCTGGCCGAGCTGGACGCGGCTGTTCGGGGGCCGTTGACCGGGGGGCGGTTCCTGCGGAATGTGACTGGGGCGTGGGGGCGGACGTCGCTGCGGTTCCCGAACGATCCGGTTGCGGCAGAAAGACAACTGTGCGGGTGACCTCCGGTCGGGGGTTGGTTGTTGACTGCGGGTGACCTCCGGTCCGGTCGGGGGTCGGCTGCGGGTGCGTGGGGGTTGCTCGCGCAGTTCCCCGCGCCCCTGAAGGGGTGGGTGGCTGCGCGCCGAGCGGACGTGCCGGCCCGGTGGGGGTGACCCGCGGCCGTCACCCCGGCCCCGCAGGGGGGGGGGCCCCCCCCGCCCCATGGAGTATGGGGGCGGGGGCCCGCCCCGGCGCCCCCCCCCCCC
>NZ_JBHXTO010000267.1:0-6001 GCF_042677425.1 Streptomyces sp. NPDC127119
GGTATTAAAGGGGGGGGGAGTCACGGCAGCACGACCCAGCCGACGGGGGAGACAACCAGCCCGGCTGCCGTGACTCGTTCAGGACCCCGGCCACTTCCAGCGGCGCGGGGAACGGCGCAGTCTTTCGTCTTTGCCCTTCAGGGGCGCGGGGAACTGCGCGACCAGCCACGACGCACACGCCTCCGCCCCAAAGCGGAGCTACGTCCGGCTCTTGGCCCGATACAGATGCATCGTCAGCGGCGCGAAGATCAACGTAATGACCCCGCTGGCGAGCAACACCCACCCGATGTCCGTCCCGCTCGCATCCCCATGCACCAGCCCGCGCACAGCGGTTGCCGCGTTACTGACCGGATTCGCGTTGACGATCGCCTCCATCCACCCCGGCATCGTCTCCGGCTCCACGAAGATGTTGCTCGTGAAGACCAGCGGGAACATCACCAGCATGCTGGACCCGGACACCGTCTCGGGCGCCTTGGCGACCACACCCAGCGCCGCGAAGATCCAGCTGACGCTCACCGCGAAGACCAGCAGGAGCAGCATGGCGGCCAGCACCCCGCCCACTCCCCCGTCGGGCCGGAAGCCCAGCGCGAGCCCGACACCCATCGTGGTGGTCAGCGCCAGCACGTAGCGGACGATGTCGCCGAGGAGGCTGCCCACGATCGTGGCGGGCTGCCAGAACGGCAGGGTCCGGAAGCGGTCGTAGATTCCCCGGGTGATGTCCATGTTGAGCGCGGTTCCGGTGTAGACGGTCGGCATGATGACGGTCTGCACGAGGACGCCCGGCAGGAAGTACTGGAGGTACTCCTTGGTCGAGCCGGCGAACGCGCCGCCGAAGAGGTAGGTGAAGGTCAGCAGGAAGATGATCGGCATCAGCGTGACGTCGAACAGCACGGCCACGCCGTAGTGCTTCATCTTCCGCATCGTGCGCCACGCGGAGACCCGTACAGCGGTCAGCGGGTTGGGGCGGGAGGGGCGGATCTGACTGGTGAGGGCCTTGCGCAGGGCGTCGTTGGGTACGCCCGGAGTGGCCGTCGTCTCGGATGTGAGGGTCATGCCGCTGCCTCCTGGTCGGTGGTGCCGTCTTCCGCGGGGCGCCCGGTCAGGGCGAGGAAGACCTCGTCGAGGCTGGGCCTGCCGAACGCGAAGTCCGAGACGGCGATCTCGGAGCGGGCGAGTTCGGCGAGGGCGCCCGCGACCCGCGCGTTGTCGTCGGTCCGTACCGAGAGCGCGAACGGGTCGGACTCCTGGAAGACCGGCGAGGCGAGGGCCCGGGTGAGCAACTGGGCCGCCTCGGGGCGGGTCTCGGCGTTGACGAGCCGTACGTGCAGGGCGCCGGTGCCGACGGACGACTTGAGCTCGCCGGTGGTGCCCTCGGCGATGACCCGGCCGTGGTCGATGACGGCGATCCGATCGGCGAGCTGGTCGGCCTCGTCCAGGTACTGCGTGGTCAGCAGGATCGTGGTGCCGAGCGCCACCATGGCCCGCACGCTGTCCCACACCTGGTTGCGGCTGCGCGGGTCGAGTCCGGTGGTCGGCTCGTCCAGGAAGAGCAGGTCGGGGGTGATGACGAGACTGGCGGCGATGTCGAGGCGGCGCCGCATGCCTCCGGAGAAGGTCTTGGACTGGCGTCCGGCGGCTTCCGTGAGGTCGAAGGCCGCGAGCAGTTCCTCGGCCCGCGCGGCGGCCTGGGACCGGGAGAAGCCCAGGAGGCGGGCGAGCAGGGTGAGGTTCTCGGTGGCGGTGAGGTCCTCGTCGATGGAGGCGAACTGGCCGGTGAGGCTGACCCGGCTGCGTACCGCCCCGGCCTCCTTGACCACGTCGTGCCCGAGGACCCGGGCGGTGCCGCCGTCGGGGGTCAGCAGGGTGGACAGCATCCGGATCGTCGTCGTCTTGCCCGCGCCGTTGGGGCCCAGCACGCCGTAGACGACGCCTTGAGGGATGGCCAGGTCGACACCGTCGACGGCCCGGGTCTCACCGAAGGTCTTGACGAGTCCCGACGTCTCGATGGCAAGTGTGGATTGCGAACTCAATCTGTGACTCCTTGGTCCTGATGCGCCACGAGAGGCTGTGCGCCATGGCAGGAAGCGAACGACACGCAGAGCAGTAATCAAATTTGATTACTGCTCCAAGCTAGAGCACGAGCGACCCACTATGCAAGTTTGATTAGTAGGTCGTGCGGAGACGGTCGTCCGTCAACGGCCCGTCGTCCCGGGGCCGATGAGGGCGCGCCACGATCCCGGCGTCCCGAAGGTGGGCCCGTACTCGCCGGCCATCTCGTACTCGCCGGACCTGACCCGTTCCAGCAGGTCCCGGGTCCACTCGACGCCCAGGTCGGCGTAGCGCGTACGCATGGTCCACAACTCGTCCAGATGCGCCGGCAGGCCCTCGGCGTGGACCGGGGCGGACTCCTTGCGCAGGACGGCCCGTTGCGCCTCCAGGACGGCCAGCCGGGTGGAGAGGGCCGCCACGGCGCGGTCGCGGGAGAGGGCGGGCATCAGGGCGAGGCCGGCGCTGAGCATGTCGGCGCGGCGCTCGGGCCGTTCCAGGGCGTCGACCAGCAGCCGGAAGAACTCCTCGTCGCCCTCGGGGGTCACGCTGTAGTCCACCCGCCCCGGCCAGTGGACGATCTCGCTGGCCTCCAGCAGGCCGATCTTCGCGAGCTGCCGCAGCGCGTGGTAGATCGAACCGGGTTTGACGTTGGCCCAGTCGTCGATCCCCCAGGACAGCAACTCGGCCCGCACCCGGTAACCATGCGTCCTGCCGAACCCGCGTACCACCCCGAGGACCAGCAACCGCGTCGCCGACATCGTCACCCCGTTCCGTCTGGTGCGGCGTTCTCTGTACGCCGCCTGCCTGGACGTCAGCCTAGTGAGCCGCGGGGCGCGGCAGGGGGCCGCGGCCCGGCGGGCCCGGTGGCGGCCGGCACGCCCGACCGGAGGACCGGAGGACCGGAGGACCGGAGGACCTGCGGCCGGGCTGACCGGCTGACCGGCTGACCGGCTGTCCGGCTGTCCGGCTGTCCACGGGTACGACAGACGCCGGACCCGCGGCAGTTGGCAGCTGGCCTGTCTGCCGGCGTCCTGTCTGCCGGCCTGCTCACCCGCGGCCGATGACTCCTCGGCCGCTCGGTCACGACCTGCGGCCCGCGGGCGTCGGCTGAGCGGCGGACCGCCGGCAGACAGGCCGCCGGACCCACGACCGGATTACGGACAACCGGTTGACCGGGGGCCGGTCCACGGACCCCGCGGGCCCGCAGACCCACGGGTGTCGGCCGAACCCCCTGCCCGTGGACCGGTGGACTGATGGACCGGTGGACCGGTGGACCGGCAGCCGGTGAAGTGACGGCCGACTGGTCCGCGGTCGGCAGCCACCGACCCACAGGCCTACGCACCGCCGACCCGCGGCCGACTGGTCGACGAACGGCCGGCCGGTCGGTAGGTCGGTCGGTCGGTCGGTCAGAGGCCAGACGTCCGGTCAACCAGCCGCCCGATCGACGGACCGATGGCTGACCGACCGACCGGCCGACGGTCCGCCCGACCGCCCGCCCCGCGGACCGCGGACCCGCGGCTGACCGTCCGGCCAGGTCAGGCGCTGGTTTCCAGTTCCACCTTCGGGACGTCCGGCAGTTTGCCCAGTTTGATCAGGAGCGGGCGCATGTTGATGACGTCCCAGTGTTCGACGACCTTGGCGTCCTCGAAGCGCAGTTCCTCCACCAGGTGCCAGCTGACGCGCTCGCCGGTCGGCGGCACGCCCATGAACTCGTGCGAGTGGGTCGCGGTCACGGTGATGCGCAGGGTGACCCGGTCCTCCTCCGCCATGATGCTCTTCACTTCGAGCTGGAGATCGGGGAACGCCTGCAGCCCGCCCTCCATGAGCTTGATCATGTCGGCGGAACTCACCTCGTTGTCCTCGGAGTAGTGCACGATGTCCGGCGACCAGTGCTTGATGATCCCGCTCAGGTCCCACCGGTTCCAGGCGGCGACCATTTCCAGACACAGGGCCTTGCGCTCGGCCATTGACATGGCGATTCCTCACAGTCTCGCGGACGATGTCACGCCAGACTGCCCCTGACCCGCCTGAGAACGGCTGCAGGACCGCTCAAGTCCCGCTGGAGCGGCGCCGGACGCCGCCCGGCACCCCGCCGGGGTGCGCCGAAGTCCATCGGGGCTCACGGAGTCCTCTAGCCCCGCACGACAGCCTGGGCCCCTGGAACCGCCTCCCCCGCAGCGCCTCACGCCGGGGAGAGCACCGTTTCGTACGCCGAGGAGGGGCCTTGAACATCCTGTTGACCGGTGCCACGGGCAAGGTGGGACGCCATGTCGCCCAGAGCCTGGCGGCTTCCGGGCACCACGTGCGGGCGCTCACCCGGACTCCCGCGACCGCCGCGCTGCCGGCCGGCGTCGAGGTCGTCCGGGGCGATCTGGAGCAGCCGCAGACCCTGCCCGCCGCCCTGGAGGGCGTCGACCGGATGTACCTCTTCCCGGTACCGGAGACCGCCCAGGAGGTCGCGGCGCTCGCCCGCAAGGCGGGGGTCCGGCACATCGTCGTCCTGTCGTCCAGCTCGGTGCTCGACGACGAGTCCAACCCCAGCCACCAGCACCACCGCGCGGTGGAACGGGCCGTCGAGGACAGCGGGGCGGACTGGACCTTCGTACGCCCCGACGAGTTCGCCGGCAACACCCTCTGGAAGTGGGGCGACTCGATCCGTACGGAGAACGTCGTACGCGCGCCCTACGGCAAGGCCGCCCGCGCGATCGTCCACGAGGCCGACATCGCGGCGGTCGTGGCGACCGCGCTGCTGGAGGACGGCCACGCGGGCGCCCAGTACCTGGTGACGGGGCCTCAGGCGCTGACCCAGGTCGAGCAGGTGGCCGCGATCGCGGCGGCGACCGGCCGGGACATCCGCTTCGAGGAGCTGAGCCGGGAGGCCGGGCGGGCGGCGATGAGCGCCGTCATGCCGCCGCCGGTCGTCGAGATGCTGCTCGACTACCTCGCCGAGTCGGCCGTCACCCCCGGCCCGGTGACCGATGCGGTGCGCCGGGTCACCGGCCGTCAGGCACGCACGTTCGCGAGCTGGGCGGCGGAGCACGCAGGCGGATTCAGCGGCGAGGCCGCTGCCACAGGTGCCACCGGTGCCGGAAATTCCAGCAGTTCGAGCAGTTCCAACAGTTCCAGCTGAGGAGGGGAGTCGCCATGTACGGACCCGGGATGGCCGAGATCTACGAGCTGCTGCACGAGTCGCGCGGCAAGGACTACCGGGTGGAGGCCGCCACCGTCGCGGGGCTCGTACGGGCCCGCAACCCCGCGGCGGCCTCGCTCCTGGACGTCGCCTGCGGCACCGGCGCGCATCTGCGGCACTTCGCCCAGCTCTTCGACAAGGTCGAGGGGCTCGAACTGTCCGACGCGATGCTGTCGATGGCCCGCACCGCGGTACCCGCCGCCGTCCTGCACGGCGGCGACATGCGCGATCTCTCCCTGGGGCGCTCCTACGACGCGATCACCTGCATGTTCGGCTCGATCGCCTATCTGAAGGACACCGCCGAACTCACCGCGACCCTGAGGTCGTTCGCCGAGCACCTGACCCCGCACGGTGTCGTGGCGGTGGACCCCTGGTGGTTCCTGGAGACGGCCCTCGACCGCCATGTGAGCGGGGACACCGTGACCGTGGGCCGGCGGACGCTGACCCGCGTCTCCCACACGGAGCGCCGGGGGCACACCTCGCACATGGTCGTGCACTACGTGGTGGCCGATCCCGACAGCGGTGTGCGGCACTTCGCGGAGGACCACACGCTGACGCTGTTCACCCGGGCCGCGTACGAGGACGCGTTCACCCGGGCCGGGTTGAAGGTCGCCTATGTGGAGGGGATCCAGTCGGGCCGCGGCCTGTTCCTCGCGGACCGCGCCTGAACGCGGGCAGGACGACGGGAGGGGGGGGGGGGGCCGGGACCCCGGGCACCCCCCCCCCCCCCCGGACCGCGGCCACGCCGGAAACAGCCCGACA